>NZ_OY730261.1 GCF_963422545.1 uncultured Flavobacterium sp. | reverse complement strand
TGTTTTTTCGCAAAGTTATTTTAGACAAAGCTTTGTGAACTTTGCGTTTTTAAAAACCAAAAATATCCAAAAAAACTTTGCGCTCTTTGCGGTTAAATAATTTTACAAATCATTCTCAAAATTATACAAACCGAAGTAAACGTTACTTCGGAAATTTGCATTGTAATACTTTAAAAAATAAAAACAATGACTCATCAATATGTAATTTCAGGAATGTCGTGCGATGGCTGCCGTAAAAAAGTTGAAAAAACTTTGAACTCAGTAGAAGGAATTCAGGCCGAAGTAACTTTAAATCCTCCATTGGCAACTATAACAATGGAAAAACATGTGCCGACTGAAAAATTTCAAGAAGTCTTAACCGAAGCCGGAAAATATACTATTGAGATGACTTCATCTAAAAATCCTTCCGAACCAGCTGTTAAATCTTGTTGTTCAAGTCATAATAAAGACAGTCACGCCGGACATGAACATAAAAAAACAACTGTAACTCACAATCATAATACAACAGGTGTTTTTTATTGCCCAATGCATTGCGAAGGTGATAAAACATATGATAAACCAGGAGATTGCCCCGTTTGCGGAATGGATTTAGTTCCGGAAGTTGCTATAAACGCTACGCAATTTACTTGCCCTATGCATCCTGAAATCATTTCGGACAAACCCGGCGATTGCCCAATTTGCGGAATGGATTTGGTACCGATGCAAGCTTCTGAATCTGAAGAAAATAAAACCTACACCGACTTATTAAAGAAAATGAAGATTGCGATTTTATTCACGCTTCCAATCTTTATTATTTCGATGTCAGAAATGATTCCAAACAATCCTCTTTATAAACTAATGTCTATAGAAAGTTGGAACTGGATTCAATTCTTATTTTCGATTCCGGTACTTTTTTATGCCGGCTGGATGTTTTTTGTCCGCGCCTATAAATCGATTATTACCTGGAATCTGAATATGTTTACCCTTATTGGGATTGGAACCGGTGTTGCGTTCTTATTTAGTATTGCCGGAATGTTTTTTCCTGATGTTTTTCCATCAGAATTCAAATCACATCACGGAACCATTCATCTTTATTTTGAAGCTGCAACGGTTATTATAACTTTAGTCTTATTAGGACAATTATTAGAAGCTAAAGCTCACGGACAAACAAACGGCGCCATAAAAGCATTATTAAAACTGGCTCCAACCGAAGCTACTTTGGTAGAAAACGGAAATGATAAAGTAATCTCGATTCACAACATTAAAAAAGGAGATTTACTTCGTGTAAAACCCGGAGAAAAAAATTCCCGTTGACGGAAAAATTACAACAGGAGAAAGTAGTATTGATGAAGCTATGATTACCGGAGAACCAATTCCGGTGGATAAAAAAGTGGGCGATACTGTAATTGCCGGAACGATAAACGGAACAAAATCGTTTGTAATGATTGCTGAAAAAGTGGGTTCTGAAACCTTGCTTTCGCAAATTATACAAATGGTCAATGATGCAAGCCGTTCGAGAGCTCCAATTCAGAAATTAGCAGATCGTGTGGCAAAATATTTTGTGCCAACTGTTGTAATCATTTCTATTATTACCTTTTTTGTCTGGGCAAAATTTGGTCCTGAACCGGCTTATATTTATGGATTAATCAATGCAATTGCGGTATTGATTATTGCTTGTCCTTGTGCTTTAGGATTAGCAACTCCAATGTCAGTAATGGTTGGTGTGGGTAAAGGAGCGCAATTCGGGATCTTGATAAAAAATGCCGAAGCTCTGGAAAACATGAGTAAAATAGATGTTTTGATTACCGACAAAACCGGAACGATTACCGAAGGAAAACCATCTGTCGAAAAAGTATATGCAATCAATAATAATGAAGATGTTTTACTGCAAAATATTGCTTCACTAAACCAACATAGCGAGCATCCTTTGGCGCAAGCCGTAGTTAATTTTGCTAAAGCTAAAAATCAAACGATACTTGAAGTTCTCGATTTTGAAGCCATTGCCGGAAAAGGAGTTATAGGAACGGTTAACAACTCAAAAGTAGCATTAGGAAATAAAAAACTAATGCTTCAGGTTCACGCTTCGATTTCTGAGGATATTGAAAGCAAGATTGTTGCAGAACAAAATTTAGGTAAAACAGTTTCATATATTGCTGTAGACAAAACTGTTTTGGGTTATGTAACCATTACAGACGCAATTAAAGAAAACAGCAAAAAAGCTATCAAAGAGTTAATCGATCAGGGTGTTGAGGTAATTATGATGACGGGCGATAATGGCAATACTGCAAAAGCGGTTGCAGATCAGTTACACCTAAGTTCGTTTAAAGCAGATTGTCTTCCTGAAGATAAACTAAAAGAAATTAAGCGTTTGCAAGCCGAAGGTAAAATTGTTGCGATGGCTGGTGACGGAATCAACGACGCTCCGGCATTAGCGCAAGCCAATATTGGGATCGCAATGGGAACCGGAACTGATGTTGCCATCGAAAGTGCCAAAATAACACTTGTAAAAGGTGACTTAAGTGGAATTGCAAAAGCTAAAAAGCTAAGTTTTTCGGTTATGAAAAACATCAAGCAAAATCTGTTTTTTGCTTTTATATACAATGTTTTGGGCGTGCCCATTGCAGCAGGAATTTTATATCCGGTATTCGGAATTTTGCTTTCGCCGATGTTAGCGGCGCTGGCTATGAGTTTGAGTTCGGTTTCGGTAATTGTAAATGCTTTACGATTAAGAAATCTAAATCTTTAAAAAATCAACATGAAACTATATACTATTTTAATTACTTTTTTGATTGCCTTTAGTGCCAACGCTCAAAAAGTAGTTCGCTATGATTTACACGTTCGGGACACGATTGTGAATTTTTCCGGAAAAGAAAAACGCGCTCTCAGCGTTAACGGACAAATTCCGATGCCAACATTGACTTTTACGGAAGGTGATATTGCCGAAATTTATGTGCATAACGACTTAAAAAACGAAGATACGGCGTTGCATTGGCACGGATTATTTCTGCCAAATAAAGAAGATGGTGTTCCATATTTGACTCAAATGCCAATAAAACCTGGAACAACGCACAAATATACTTTCCCAATTATCCAGAACGGAACCTATTGGTATCACAGTCATTCGGGATTACAGGAACAAATTGGTATGTACGGACTTTTTATTATCAATAAAAAGAAAGACGATCCGACTTTTAGAAAAGGAATCGATGATTTACCAACTGTTCCGGTTATTTTAAGCGAATGGACTGATTTGAAACCTAAGAATGTTCAGCGAATGCTGCACAATGCCAACGATTGGTTTGCGATAAAAAAAGGAACAACTCAAAGTTATGCCGAAGCAATTAAAAAAGGTAAGTTTTCGACAAAAGTCACCAACGAATGGAAACGTATGAATGCCATGGATGTGAGTGATGTTTATTATGAAAAGTTTTTAATTAACGGGAAAAATGAAGATCAGCTTTCACAATTTAAGGCTGGAGATAAAGTAAGATTACGAATTGCAAACGGAGGCGCTTCAAGTTATTTCTGGCTGACCTATGGCGGAGGAAAAATAACAGTTGTTGCCAGTGATGGTAACGATGTTGAGCCTGTAGAAGTCGATCGTTTAATTATTGCTGTTTCTGAAACGTACGATGTTGTAGTTACGATTCCTGAAGATAAAAAATCCTTTGCTTTTTTGGCTACAGCCGAAGACAGAACAGGATCTGCTTCTTTGTTTTTAGGCGAAGGAACTAAACAACCCGTTTCTCATCTTCCGAAATTAAAATATTTTGAAGGGATGAAAATGATGAATGACATGATGAAAATGAACGGTGAAATGAATGATATGGGTATGAAAATGTCTCTTAATAAAATGGACATGAATACCGTAATGTATCCTGAAATTTCCGGAGAAGATGAATCTGCAAAAGTTGAAGATCATTCGATGCATAATATGGAAGGCATGAAAATGGACGATATGAAAATGTCGAGCGATACTACAGAAACTGCTGAGATTACGACTCTAAATTACGGAATGCTGAAATCTCCAACTGTAACAACTTTGCCAAAAGACGCTCCGGTAAAAGAATTACGTTTTGAATTATCCGGAAACATGAACCGTTACGTTTGGAGTTTAGATAATAAAGTGATTTCTGAAACCGATAAAATCTTAATCAAAAAAGGCGAAAACGTTCGTATTGTATTGTATAACGGATCGATGATGCGCCACCCGATGCATTTGCACGGACATGATTTCAGAATTTTAAATGAGCACGGCGAGTATTCTCCGCTTAAAAATGTGATTGATATTATGCCGATGGAAACCGATACAATCGAGTTTCAGGCAAATGCTGATGGCGACTGGTTTTTTCACTGCCATATTTTATACCACATGATGGCAGGAATGGGACGTATTTTTAGTTATGAAAATTCAGCACCAAATCCGCTAATTAAAGATCCAAAAATGGCGTACAAAATGCTAAAAATGGACGATCGAATGTTTCATTTTATGGCTGAAAATGATTTTGCTTCAAACGGAAACGATGGTGAAGCAATGCTGGGCAGCACACGTTGGAGCATTGGAACCGAATGGAGATTGGGTTACAACAACGAACATGGTTACGAAACTGAAACTCATATTGGTAGATATGTAGGCAAAATGCAATGGTTTATGCCTTTTATAGGTTTTGACTGGCGTTATAGAAGAATGGGAATGGACGAGCAGGAACAAAATATGTTTGGTCAAAAGAATACCAAAGATAATCGTTCGGTTTTTAGTGCCGGTATCGAATATACTTTGCCAATGCTTGTAAAAGCTCAGGTTGAGGTTTACACCGATGGAAATGTAAGGATTCAATTTGAACGAAAAGATATTCCGCTTTCGAGACGTTTAAGAATGAATTTAATGTGGAATACGGATAAAGAATATATGGCTGGTTTAAAATATGTTGTTGGTCGAAATTTTGGAATCACAACACATTATGATAGTGACATGGGAGTTGGCTTTGGATTGAATTTGAATTATTAACTGTTTTTAAACCATATAAGTAATTTAAGTTCATATTAAAGAGTTAAGTTCACAAAAGCAGATTTTACTGCTAAATAAATTATATCTTAGTTTTCTAAACCAGTATTGATTAGGTACTAAACATGAGAAAAATATATTTTGCACTACTTTTTGTTTCTGGAATAATCTTAACAAGCTGTAATAATAAAGAAGTTGATTTACAATTTGAAAAAGATGTAATGTATGAGGTTTATCCAGCTCTTATTGATTCGGTTTGGGTAAATGCTGTACTAACTTATATTCCGCCTCCATCGCCAGGAGTAGATCCGTCGGAATATAAATTGAATCGACGAAATGAATCAAAGAAACGATTCAATGAAGAACTAGCAGATTTTAAAAAAAGGAAGTTTCCTGTTGATCTAGTCATTTTGGATAAAGCAATTTCAAGACAAAAAGGAAAAGAACTTCAAGAACACTTCAAAGATGCTGTACTATCAGAAAACAATATTTTAGACACACTTGATTATAAGTTTGACAGAAAAAAACTGGATTCCTATCAAGCTTTTCATCTTCATTATGTTTCAAAAATATACCGTAGAAACGAAGTTAAAATTTATAATAACTGCTGTTATTCTATACGTGGAGTTCTTGTCCTGAGCAGAATTCAATTTGATGATGAAAAAAAATATGGTGTTCTCACTGCAGGAATTGAATGTGGTGATATGTGCAGCTATGGTTATCGAATTTATATTAAAAAAGTAAAAGATAAATGGGTTATTGATAAAATAGAAGATGGCTGGATTGCTTAATTATGTCATTTACAAAGATAAACAACACAGCTGTTCCAGAGAAAGATTAAAGAGAGTTTAGTTTTAAATTTAATACTTCTTTGATACGTATTAACTTATCGTTGACAATTTCTAAAACTAAATCGTATTATATTTGAATCAAATCTTCAATCAAAAAGAAAAATACTTAACAATTAAATTAAACAAAAAATGAAAAATTTATTTGCCGTTTTAGCAATTGCTTTATTTACAATTGGTGCACAAGCACAAGACACAAAACCAGCTCCTAAAAAAGAAACAGCTAAAAAAGAATCATGTTGTAAAAAAACGGATACCACAAAAGACAAAAAATCATGCTGCGTTAAAAAATAATCGCAACACGCATTAAATTGAAAAGGCCTCAAATATTTGAGGCCTTTTTTTATGTTTTGTTTTTTGCCACGAATTACACGAATTTGCACAAATTTTTAAAGTTAAAATTAAAATGCCAAAGCATTTTATAAAAAAATAATTTGTGCAAATTCGTGTAATTCGTGGCAAAAAAACTTTAAAAAACTATTTTACCGTTGCAACATGTCCAGTTCGCGTGAGAACTCCCCAGCTTTGGCTTTCGCCTTTTATCGCTCTTCTTAATGCTCTAAATAAAATTACATACATTAATTGTCTGTATACAAATCGCTGCGGAATTAACCATATTAATTTAGTCAGTTTTTCTTTTTCGAAAATAAAAGCAACAACACTAACCAGCATATCTACAACCATAAAAGCAATATAATAAACCAATATTTTATGAAGACTGTCAGGATCATTAAAATTCCAGATTAAACTTAAAATAAGAACTAAATCTGCCAGAGGCGCAAAGATTGGCAAAACGATTTGAAAGAGAAGAATATTTGGTAAAGCGACCATTCCTAATCCTTTATATCTCGGATTAAAACATGCATCTCTATTTTTCCAGAAAGCCTGCATAATGCCATAACTCCAACGAAAACGCTGTTTCATAAATTCTTTCAAACTTTCCGGTGCTTCTGTTACCGCAACGGCTTCTATACAGTTTATAATACGATAGTCATTTCTTAAAATACGAATGGTTAAATCGCAATCTTCGGCAAGTGTATCGGTTGTAAAACCTCCCGCTTTTTCTATTGCTGTTTTCTTAAATGCACCAATTGCACCGGGAACAACCGTAATTCCGTTTATTAAATCAAAAGCCCTGCGGTCAAAATTCTGTGCTGTTGTATATTCTATACTCTGCCATTTGGTAAGCATTGTATTTTCGTTCCCTACTTTTACATTTCCCGCAATCGCTCCAATTTCTTCATTGTTTTCTAACTGAATAGTAAAGCCTTTCATCAATTGCGAAATAGCATCGGTTTTTAGCTGCGTATCGGCATCGATACAAACTACATAATCATTCTGGGTTAATGCAATTCCGTAATTTAATGCAGATGCTTTTCCTCCGTTTGGTTTGGTATGCACTTTTACTTTTGGATTACTGGCAAAAGCCTCGTTAATCATGGCAAAAGTTTTGTCTTTAGATCCATCATCTACAAAAACAATATCAAAATCCGGATAATCCTGACCTAATAAATTTTCGATCGTTTTTACCGCATTTATTTCTTCATTATAAGCAGGAACTATAATACTCACTTTTGGAAGAGCTTCATTAGATAGTTTATAAACAGGCGGATATTTGTGATCTCTCCATTTTTTCACAAAAGCCATGATAGCCATTAATGCAATTCGGAAAAAACCCAGAAAAATAGCTACCCAAAATGTCGCCGTAATAAAATGTCCAAACCAATATCCGAAATCAAAAATTAAATTATCGACTGTAATATACGGTCCTTCTGCTTTTGGCATGATTTCGTCTTTGGTTTTGCCAAGCAAATGAGCAACGGTTGTAAACTGAATATGTCTGTCTTTAAAATATTTAATAATTCGGGGTAAAGCCTCAACTGTAGCTTCTCTGTCCCCGCCTGCATCATGAAGCAAAATAATTCCTTTATCGGGATTTGCTTCATATTGTTTTATAGTTCTGATGTAAACTGAATCAGCACTTACGCCTTTTTCCCAATCATTCGGGTCAATACTTTCACCAACCGTATAATAATTTTGTGCTTTACTTAAGGCAATAGGTTTCAGTTCGGCTTCTGTTGTGGGTTCAGCATCTGCATTATAAGGCGCTCTAAAAAGCACGGTACTTTTTCCGGTAACAGCTTCGATTAATAATCGTGTCGTTTCCATTTCTTTCGCTGCCCTTTCCGGACTTACCAGAGCAATATTAGGATGCGTAAAAGTATGATTGCCTATTTCGTGGCCTTCTTTATAAATTCTTTGCAACAACGGAATATTATCTTCACCCTGAATACCAATAACAAAAAATACAGCCGGTACTTTTTCTTTTTTTAAAATATCTAAAATCTGCGGCGTATAAGTTGGATCTGGTCCGTCATCAAAAGTTAAAATAACCTGTTTGTTTACGTTTCCAAATTTGCTGATGACATATTTAGTGGGTAATTCTACATACTTCTGTTCTGTAATAATGTCTTCGTCATTATCGATGTCTAATTCTATTTTTCCTGGTGCAGGATCAGCAATAACATTTAATATTTCGCCGTCACCAATATATGCGGGACTTTCGATTCGTGTATTTACACGTTTCATTACCTTAAAATCGAAAGGTTTTTTATTGATACTTTCGTTGGTCAGGCTTCGCTGATAATACGTCCATAAGCGTTGGTCTTCACTTCCTAAACGCCATAAAGCAGTTCCTGCCAGACCATATTCGTCACTAAATCTTATGGTATTAAAATTAGTTGCAGCATCTTCAAAATCAACTTCATGCTTTTTACCATTGCTATCGGTGTAATGAAAAGAATTATTATAAGTATTATTATCAAATTTTATCACGGCATTATGCTGCTTTGCAATAGCAATTGCCTGATCATAGGTTATCGTTTCCCCTTCTTGCTTTTCCTGCCAATCGTAGCCATAACCCGCAAAACAAAGAATAATTTTATCTGACGGAATTTCTTTGGCTGTTTTGTCTATTATTCTTTCGATCCATTTCTGACCGCTGATTTCTCCCGGAACACTGCTGGCATAATGTTCATCATAAGCCATCAAAAACATATAATCATTGTATTTCGCCAATGCTTTTATATTAAAATCATCATCTCCCGCCATAATATCCTGCGAAACAAGATAACCCAACGGATGCAGTTTTTCATATAATGCCTTTTGAAAAGCAATTATGGGTTCATCACTATTTTCTTTAAATTCCTCAAAATCGATATTAATGCCTTGTAAATCATATTTTTTTAATGCTTTTACAATATCATTAATAAGTCTTTCCCTTTTGTTAGTATCATGAAGAATACGATGAATAAGATCACCGTCAAACTCGCCTTCGCCTAACGATTCGTTGATGTTATTGATTAATGGAAGGATTTTTACCTTTCCTTTTTTTATCACTTTTAATGCTGCCGTATCAATTTCTGTTCGCAGCAAATCGGTTTTTGGATCTATAAAAAACCATTCCGGGACTACCATATTGAGTTTATCAATATTTTTTTGCAGTGAAAATAAACTTTGCGGATCCCAGTCGACATAAAAAGCGGCCCGGACTTCTGAGGAAGTTTTGGGAACTATTGGCTGATTTTTTAGTTTTTCAATCTTAGTTTTTGCTCTTAAAAAATAATCAAACCCTTTAAACTTTTTGAGTTCTTTATCACTTAAATCTTTCGGTGTAATGGGATTTTCTAAACTATGCCCTGTTCGGCTGCTGTTAGCTAAAAGTGGTAAAGGTGGTTTTAATCCTCTTTTTAAAGTAATAAAGAAAATTGGAACCATTAAAATCAGAATAAACAAAATAAGTCGGCTTGACCATTGAAAAGTTCTCCAGCGTTTTTGGGTAACGGTCTGAAATATTTGTTTTTTACCATCCATAAATCTTACTATTTTTTAGGCGAAAGTTTTTAAATAAAGGAATCTCAAAATTTAATTCTAAATCTTCGAGGCTTTCAAACTTAACTTGAACGTAAAACTATTGTTGTTAAATGAAGATAAAATTAACAAGCTGTTTTTTTGTGTAAAAAAAATTATGAATTAAAAATACAAAAGAAAAGTTCAAAAAATACCAAAGTGACACAATAAAACTTTCTGATTAACAAAACATTACAAACAAAAAAAGATCTCAATTGCTTGAGATCTTTTTTTATGTTTTTTTCTTGCCGCGAATTTCACGAATTGACACTAATTTTAAAATTAAAGTGCTTTAGCATTTTATAAAAAAAAATAATTCGTGAAAATTCGTGAAAATCGTGGCAAAAAAACCTATTTCAATTTAACGCTCCACTCAAAATCTATTTCTGAGACCTGAACTCCTTCTTCATTTGTTCCAATAGATTTCATCCAGAAGGTTTGTCCCTCACCTGTTGCAATTGTTCTTTGGATTGCTTCGGCGATTAAATGTCCGTCGTTGCAAGCAAATGTTATTCTTCCGGTCGCTTTTTTAGTAAAGTTACCTTTATTATTAGCCACCAACATTGAGATTTTTTTTCCGCTTTGCTGAATTTGAGAAATCACTAAAGCTCCTGTTGTTAATTCGGCTGCCATTGCCTGAACTGCAAAGTACATTGAATTAAAAGGATTCTGATTGATCCATCTGTGTTTTACACTTACCACGCATCTGTCTTTGTCGATTGCCTTTACACGTACACCGCAAATGTATGCCGATGGTAGTTTGAATAATACAAATTTGTTGAGTTTAGAAACTGATATTGCCATGGTATTTGTTTTTTTATGTAAAAATACAAAAAAACTATGCACGCACAATAAATTACAATTACTTTCCTGATTTGTCAGTAAAATCAAGACTTAACAATGATTTTCAACTCGTTATAAGTTGCTCTCTAATTTTAAACTTGTTAAAATTTTGTTAATAATTAGTACTATGCAAAACAAGATACTGTCTTTTAGCCATATATTTGTATAAGAAATTACTATATACTTTTAATCATGGAAACAACAACACCACTCATCATGGAAACAACATCAGAAAAGAACACTGCAACGTTCACACATTTAAGTACTTTGACACAATACATTATTCCGTTTGGGAATTATATTTTCCCGATATTGATCTGGACGAGTTACAAAGACAAATCAGAATTTGTAAATCACCACGGAAAACAAACGTTGAATTTTCAATTAAGCTTATTGCTTTATACGTTGATTCTGGCTTTGATTGCGATTCCGATCTTCGTCACTGTTATTTTTCAGAATCTTCCAATGGAAGCTGTTTTTAACGACGATGATTTCTTTATCAGAAACATTAATTTTCAGGGAAACATTGCATTATTAAGTATTGGAGCAACAGCAGTTTTACTTTTTTGCTTGCTAAAATTTGTTGAATTCTTTTTAGTGATTTATGCTTCGATAAAAGCTTCAAACGGAGAATTGTATAAATATCCGTTAACGATTCCTTTTATAAAGTAATCAATATTATGAAGCACTTCGACTTCGCTCAGTGTGACATAAAAAATTAAAAGTTATAGTCGGGACATTATTGACCAATCATCATAAAGGTTTCGAAATCAATCATCAATCAATCATCATCAATCAAAAAACGAATTGTTCAATCTAAAAAAAACAAAATGAAATTATGAACATTGAAAACACAAAAGCACAGATGCGCAAAGGTGTTCTTGAGTTTTGCATCTTATCAGTATTAAAAGAAAAAGATGCTTACACATCAGAAATATTAGACACTTTAAAAAACGCAAAATTACTAGTTGTTGAGGGAACAGTTTACCCACTTTTGACTAGGCTGAAAAACGACGGTTTGCTTAATTATCGTTGGGAAGAATCGACTTCAGGGCCACCTCGAAAATATTATGGATTAACCGAAATAGGACAAACATTTTTAAACGAACTTAGCGGTACCTGGACAGAATTGTCTGACGCCGTAAATCTAATCACCAATCAAAATCAATAAGTCATGAACAAAACAGTAAATATTAACTTAGGCGGTATGTTTTTTCACATCGATGAAGACGCATATTTAAAATTGACACGCTATTTTGACGCTATAAAACGATCACTTAACAACTCGTCTGGTCAGGATGAAATTATTAAAGATATCGAAATGCGTGTTTCTGAATTATTAACAGAAAAACAAAAAAGCGAGAAACATGTTGTAGGCTTGAAAGATGTTGATGAAGTGATTACGGTTATGGGGCAACCAGAAGACTATATCATTGAGGATGAAGAAAAACCAAATCAGTCTTTTAATGAGTACGGTGCAAGAAAACATAAAAAATTATACCGTGATAAAGAAAAAGGTATGATTGGTGGTGTTGCAACCGGTTTAGGACATTATTTTGGAATTGACGCAGTTTGGATAAAAATCATTTTCTTAATATTTGTTTTTGCAGGTTTTGGAACTGGGATTCTAGCTTATTTTGTTCTTTGGGTTGTTACTCCGGAAGCTATTACAACTTCTGAGAAGTTAGAAATGACGGGAGAACCGGTTACAATCTCGAACATTGAAAAAAAAGTTCGTGAAGAGATTGAAAACTTATCTGAGAAATTTAAAAATGCAGATTATGATGCAATGGGAAACCAGGTAAAGTCGGGAGCTGAGAGAATAAGTAGTTCATTTGGAGACTTTGTTATGACGGTTTTTAAAATCTTTGCAAAATTTTTAGGAGTAATCTTAATCATGTCAGGGATTAGTGTTTTGATCGCATTATTGATTGGAGTTTTTACTTTGGGAACAAATATCTTTATTGATTTTCCTTGGCAAAACTTTATTGAAGCCGGAAACTTTACTGATTATCCAATCTGGTCATTCGGTTTATTGATGTTCTTTGCCATTGGAATTCCGTTTTTCTTTTTGACTCTTTTAGGTTTCAAATTATTATCTCCAGACCTAAAATCAATTGGAAACATAACAAAATACACTTTGTTAGCCATCTGGATTATTGCTGTTGCAATTGCAATTAGTGTTGGAATTAAACAGGCAACTGAACTTTCATACGACAACAAAACAATTGAGAAAAAAGATATCATTACCCGTCCAACAGATACTCTTTATGTAAAATTCAGATATAATGATTATTACGCAAAAAGCCTTAATCAGCATAGAGATTTTGAGTTTGTTCAGGATTCTGCCAACAATCAATTGATTTATTCTACTGATGTTCGTTTGCATGTTTTACACACTGACAATGCTACTGCTTATTTACAGATAGAGAAAAGTGCAAGAGGTAACTCATTTGTAAATGCAAGACAAAGAGCGGAGAAAATCAATTATAAATACGAAATCACTGGTAATCATTTAGTTCTTGATAATTATTTTTTAACTGATGTAAAAAACAAATTTAGAGGTCAGGAAGTTGATGTATATTTGTACTTACCAGAAGGTCAATTATTTAAGCCAGACGCATCTATTCAGGATTATGACGACTCTGAAGATAATTTTTTCAATCTTCACTTTAGTGGAAACTATAATTATAAAGTTGAGGGTTCAAAAATTAAATGCTTGAATTGTCCTGCAGATGAAAATGATCATGATGATGTAGACTATGACAGCGAAGACAATGAGATTGACAACGATACTGTAAAAGAAGTGTCGATTAAAATAAATGGAAAAGAAGTTTTAAATGGAAAAAAAACATCAGGAAAATTAACCACTGATAAAAACGGAGTTGTAATCAAAATTAACTAAGCCATGATAAAAATAATCATTCATATTACGAAATTAATTGTTGCCACTATTACCGCATTATTGTTTGCCTCATGTAATCTTAACATGAACACTATTGAAGGCAGCGGACATGTTACTACTGAGAAAAGAATCGCTCAGGGCGACTTTAAAAATATAGAAGTGAGCAATGCAATTGATTTAGTTGTTCAACAATCAGACTCTACAGAAATTGTTGTAGAAGCCGATGATAACCTTCAAAAAGAAATTGAAACAAAGGTTGAAAATGGAACTTTGATAATTAGATGCAAATTCAGTTCTTTCCGCAATATTACATCAAAAAAAGTAACTGTTAAAATGCCTGTTATTAACAAACTGAATGCATCGAGTGCCTCTTCAGTAATGAGTAAAAACATCATTCAGGGACAAGATATAGAATTAGAAACATCTAGTGCTGCAACAATGGACGTGAATGTAGAATCTGACAATATATCTTGTACATCAAGCAGCGGAAGTTCTATCACAATTGCAGGAAAATCATTAAAAACAGTAGCCAGAGCTTCGAGCGGAGCCAGCGTTAATGCCGGAAAATTAATAGCAAATGAAATTGAGGCTGATGCATCAAGTGGCGGAAGTCTGGAAGTTCACCCTGTTTTGAGTCTGAAAGCCGGCGCTTCAAGCGGTGGAAGCATTAATTATAACAATGCTCCTAAAACAATCGAAAAAACTTCAAGTTCAGGAGGAAGCATTAGTCAGGGCTAAACTTTACTTATCTGTTAAATATAAAAGAAATCATTCATCAAAAGTGGATGATTTTTTTATATTTGTCAAAATCAAATCTAGAATTAATGAAAAAACATGCAGCCCTACTCCTCCTTTTATTAGTTACAACATTAACTTTTGCTCAAAGAAGAGAAAAAATAAAAGGCTCTAAAATTGTAACTACTTCAATAAAAGAAGTTGGAGACTTTGATGGTATTGAAGTCGACGACAACCTGGAAGTTTACTTGGAAAAAGGAGAAAAAAACGAAATTAAAATTGAAGCCGACGATAACTTACACGAAATTATCGGAATGGATTTAAGAGAAAAAGTACTTCGTTTATATACTTCAAAAGAAAGTACTATTTTCAAAAAACTAACAGTTCGCGTTACTTATACAAGTTCATTAAAAACCGTAATTTCTAAAAATGATGCTGTAGTTTATGCAATTCAGGAAGTTCAGTTAGACAATATTACTTTTAATAGTTTTGATTATTCTAAATTATTCCTAAATGTAAACTCAAAGAAATTCAATTTGTTTGCAGATGACAAATCAAGAACCGAATTGAATTTAAAATCTGAAGATGCAAGTTTGCAATTGAGTAAATCTTCTTCAATTAAATCATTAGTATCTGCAATGAAATTTAAATGTGATTTATATCAAAAAGCAAATGCTACTATCGAAGGAATTGCCGAAAGAGCAACCATTCGCTTAGATAACAATTCAATTTTTACAGGAACAAAATTTACACTGAAAGATACTAATATTACGACTGAAGGTTATGCGGTTGCAACCATTTTAGCTGATACAACTATATCAATCGCAGCCGGAGACAAATCAGAAATTTCATTATTTGGCAGCCCAAAAATTGAAATTACACGCTTTAGCGAAGAAGCAAAACTGCTTAAGAAACCAGGTGGCGAAAAAGCAAAAATAACAACACCACTTTAAGAATAAATTTTGGGTAAATTAAAATTCTCAAAACCTGCATAAAAAAAGTCCCATTCAATTTAGAATGGGACTTTTTTATTATAAACGTTCTCCAGATTTAAGTTCCAAAAACCTGAAGCAAGCTAATTTTTACCGCAAAGATCGCAAAGTTTTTATACATACTTGGTTTTTATAAAAACACAAAATTCGCAAAGCTTGTTCAATATAAAGCTTTGCGAACTTTGCGGTTTTTCAACGTAAAATTGGGTAAAAATCTTAGCGTTCTTTGCGGTAAAATTCTCATTTCAACTTGAAACAGAAATAAACCTGAAACTAAACGTTTACTCTTTTGACGCTAAATATCTTTCAGCATCAAGCGCAGCCATACAACCTGTACCTGCAGCTGTAATTGCCTGACGATAAACGTGGTCTGCTGCATCTCCGGCAACAAAAACACCTTCAACATTAGTAATAGAAGTCCCTGGAGTATTTACTATATAACCGGTTTCGTCAAGAGTGATGTAATCTTTAAAAATATCTGTATTTGGTTTGTGACCAATTGCTACGAAAAATCCGGTTGCAGGAATTTCAATAACTTCTCCTGTTGTTTTATTCAATGCTTTAATTGAATGTACAACTTGATTATCACCAACTACTTCAACAGTATCGTGATTCATTAAAATCTCAATATTTTCTGTTCTGCGAACGCGTTCTTCCATGATTTTTGAAGCTCTGAATTTCTCGCTTCTAACCAACATTGTTACTTTTTTACAAAGTTTAGATAAGTAATGTGCTTCTTCACAAGCTGAATCTCCTGCTCCAACAATTACCACTTCTTGATTACGGTAGAAAAATCCGTCACAAACAGCACAAGCAGAAACTCCGCCTCCCATTTTTAAATAATGTTGTTCTGATTGTAATCCTAAATATTTTGCTGATGCTCCTGTCGAAATAATAACTGTTTCGCAGTGCAATTCGATTGTATCGTTAATCCAAACTTTATGAATATCTCCTGAAAAATCAACTTTAGTAGCCCAACCATCACGAATATCAGCACCAAAACGTTTTGCTTGGTCTTGTAAATGAATCATCATTTCCGGTCCTGTAACCCCATCAACATAACCAGGAAAATTTTCTACTTCATTAGTTGTAGTCAACTGACCACCAGGCTGCATTCCTTGATATAAAATTGGATTCATATTTGCTCTTGCAGCATAAATTGCTGCAGTATAACCCGCTGGACCAGAACCAATAATTAGGCATTTAATTTTTTCGATTGTATCTGACATAGTATGTATAATTTTTAGTGATGCAAATGTAAACTTTATTATAAAAATTCACACCCAAAACAAATCCTAAATAACTATCTTGAAATAAGTTTTATTTATTTTCATTTTTTTCTTTTGTAAAACAATTTTATTACTATATTTGCATCCGCTTACGGGCATTACAACAAATACATCTTCGGGGTGTAGCGTAGCCCGGTTATCGCGCCTGCTTTGGGAGCAGGAGGCCGCAGGTTCGAATCCTGCCACCCCGACAAAAGTCTTTTCATTTATTTGAAAAGACTTTTTTTTTGCTTTAGACTAAAATAAAATAGAACGGTTATCACGTCCCGATTGAAAATCGGGAAGACTGC
This sequence comes from uncultured Flavobacterium sp., assembly GCF_963422545.1. Lineage (NCBI taxonomy): Bacteria > Pseudomonadati > Bacteroidota > Flavobacteriia > Flavobacteriales > Flavobacteriaceae > Flavobacterium > uncultured Flavobacterium sp. The sequence continues at coordinate 114,221 of NZ_OY730261.1, read as the reverse complement.
AGGTTCGAATCCCTCCACCCCGACAAAAGTCTTTTCATTTTTTTGAGAAGACTTTTTTTTTTGCTTTAAACTAAAATAAAATAGAACGGTTATCACGTCCCGATTGAAAATCGGGAAGACTGCAGGTTCGAATCCTGCCACCCCGACAAAAGTCTTTATCATTTATTTGAGAAGACTTTTTTTTTGCTTTAAACTAAAATAAAATAGAACGGTTATCGCGTCCCGATTGAAAATCGGGAAGATCGCAGGTTCGAATCCTGCCACCCCGACAAAAGTCTTTTCATTTATTTGAAAAGACTTTTTTTTTGCTTTAAACTAAAAATAGAACGATTATCACGTCCCGATTGAAAATCGGGAAGACTGCAGGTTCGAATCCCTCCACCCCGACAAAAGTCTTTTCATTTTTTTGAGAAGACTTTTTTTTGCTTTAAACTAAAACATAGAACGGTTATCACGTCCCGATTGAAAATCGGGAAGACTGCAGCTTCGCATCCTGCCACCCCGACAAAAGTCTTTTCATTTATTTGAGAAGACTTTTTTTTTGCTTTAAACTAAAACATAGAACGGTTATCACGTCCCGATTGAAAATCGGGAAGACTGCAGCTTCGCATCCTGCCACCCCGACAAAAGTCTTTTCATTTATTTGAGAAGACTTTTTTTTTGCTTTAAACTAAAAATAGAACGATTATCACGTCCCGATTGAAAATCGGGAAGGCCGCAGGTTCGAATCCCTCCACCCCAACGAAAGTCTTTTCATTTTTTTGAGAAGACTTTTTTTTTGCTATAAATTGAAACAAAACAGAACGGTTATCACGTCCCGATTGAAAATCGGGAAGACTGCAGCTTCGAATCCTGCCACCCCGACAAAAGTCTTTTCATTTTTTTGAGAAGACTTTTTTTTTGCTTTAAACTAAAACATAGAACGGTTATCACGTCCCGATTGAAAATCGGGAAGACTGCAGCTTCGCATCCTGCCACCCCGACAAAAGTCTTTTCATTTATTTGAGAAGACTTTTTTTTGCTTTAAACTAAAAATAGAACGATTATCACGTCCCGATTGAAAATCGGGAAGGCCTCAGGTTCGAATCCTGCCACCCCGACAAAAGTCTTTTCATTTTTTTGAGAAGACTTTTTTTTTGCTTTAAACTAAATATAGAACGGTTATCGCGTCCCGATTGAAAATCGGGAAGACTGCAGGTTCGAATCCTGCCACCCCGACAAAAGTCTTTTCATTTTTTTGAGAAGACTTTTTTTTTGCTTTAAACTAAATATAGAACGGTTATCGCGTCCCGATTAAAAATCGGGAAGATCGCAGGTTCGAATCCTGCCACCCCGACAAAAGTCTTTTCATTTATTTGAGAAGACTTTTTTTTTGCTTTAAACTAAAATAGAACGGTTATCGCGTCCCGATTGAAAATCGGGAAGGCCGCAGGTTCAAATCCTGCCACCCCGACAAAAGTCTTTTCATTTATTTGAGAAGACTTTTTTTTTGCTTTAAACTAAATATAGAACGGTTATCGCGTCCCGATTGAAAATCGGGAAGACTGCAGGTTCGAATCCTGCCACCCCGACAAAAGTCTTTTCATTTTTTTGAGAAGACTTTTTTTTTTGCTTTAAACTAAAACGTAGAACGGTTATCGCGTCCCGATTAAAAATCGGGAAGATCGCAGGTTCGAATCCTGCCACCCCGACAAAAGTCTTTTCATTTTTTTGAGAAGAATTTTTTTTTTTGCTTTAAACTAAAATAAAATAGAACGGTTATCACGTCCCGATTGAAAATCGGGAAGACTGCAGGTTCGAATCCTGCCACCCCGACAAAAGTCTTTTCATTTTTTTGAGAAGACTTTTTTTTTGCTTTAAACTAAAATAGAACGATTATCACGTCCCGACTGAAAATCGGGAAGGCCGCAGGTTCGAATCCTGCCACCCCGACAAAAGTCTTTTCATTTTTTTGAGAAGACTTTTTTTTTGCTTTAAACTAAAATAGAACGATTATCACGTCCCGACTGAAAATCGGGAAGGCCGCAGGTTCGAATCCTGCCACCCCGACAAAAGTCTTTTCATTTTTTTGAGAAGACTTTTTTTTTGCTTTAAACTAAAATAAAATAGAACGGTTATCGCGTCCCGATTGAAAATCGGGAAGATCGCGGATTCAAATCCTGTTACCTCAAAAAAGTCCTTTCATGTTATAAATATGGCCTATAAAACAAGACGACTTTCTTCAAATAAACTTCTTTTGCCAAAATTAGAAATTTTAGAAAATGAAGAAATTATTAGTATATATTGTCTTTTTTATTGCTGCAACAACTACAGCGCAAGAAAACCAAGTATGCAATGAAGATGTTAAGATTGAAAAATTAAAACTACACAAAGAAAATGCCCATGCCTCCTATTACCATAATAAATTTAATGGAAGAAAAACAGCAAGCGGCAGAAGATTCGACAACAATAAATTGACTGCTGCTCATAAAAAATTCCCTTTTGGCACAAAACTAAAAATCACAAACGAAAAAAACGACAAATCAGTTATTGTAGAAGTAATTGACAGAGGCCCTTTTGTTAAAGGAAGAGAAATTGATCTAAGTAAAAAAGCCTTTATGGATATCACTTCAAATAAAAAAAGCGGATTAATGTATGTAAGAATTGAGATTTTAGAAAATTAAAGGTTCTCTATTAGAAAATTACAAATACATATTTTTATTCCTCAATATCGGACCTAATATTTACAATCCACATTATTCGATAATCCCAAGAATAGAAGGTTTTATAATTTTATTTCATTATAAAAGTTATTCAGAGATTAAATAGCGGGAATTTTCGGATTTGTTTATACCTATTCCAAAAAAATAAATTCTATTAAACATGCACAAAACAAAGGCTTCCCAAAGTTTAGCAAATGTTAACAAAATAGATTTTCAAAAACCATAAATAATTGTATTTTTACGGTTCAAAATTCAGAAAATAAATGGGCAAAATCATTGCGATTGCTAATCAAAAAGGAGGCGTTGGAAAGACTACTACATCAGTAAATCTTGCAGCCTCATTAGGTGTTTTAGAAAAGAAAGTATTATTGATAGATGCTGATCCTCAAGCAAATGCCACTTCTGGCCTTGGGATTGATGTTGAATCTGTAGAAATTGGTACTTACCAAATACTTGAACATAGTCATACACCAAAAGAAACCGTTGTTAAATGTTCAGCGCCAAATGTTGATGTGATCCCTGCTCATATTGACCTTGTTGCCATTGAAATCGAATTGGTTGATAAAGAAAATAGAGAGTATATGCTTAAAAAAGCATTAGAAAGTGTGAAAGACGAATATGATTACATCATTATCGACTGTGCACCTTCGTTAGGTTTATTAACCTTAAATGCTTTAACTGCGGCTGATTCTGTAGTTATTCCTATTCAATGTGAATATTTTGCACTTGAAGGTCTTGGAAAACTATTGAATACTATAAAAAGTATACAAAAAATACACAATCCGGATCTTGATATCGAAGGTTTATTACTAACGATGTACGATTCAAGATTGCGTTTATCAAATCAGGTTGTTGAAGAGGTTCAAAAACACTTTAACGATATGGTTTTTGATACCGTAATTCAGCGAAATGTAAAATTGAGTGAAGCTCCAAGTTTTGGCGAAAGCATCATTAACTATGACGCAACCAGCAAAGGAGCAGTTAATTACATTAATTTAGCTCAAGAAATTATAAAGAAAAACAGTAAATAGTTTTTATGACAAAAGCAATTAAAAAACAAGCCTTAGGAAGAGGATTATCAGCATTATTAAAAGATCCGGAAAACGACATTACATCAGTAGAAGATAAAAATGCTGACAAAGTTGTTGGAAACATCATAGAGCTTGAAATAAGTGCTATCGAAATAAATCCGTTTCAGCCTAGAAGCAATTTTAATGAAGAATCATTACGTGAATTAGCTACTTCTATTAAAGAACTTGGCGTAATTCAACCTATAACTGTTCGAAAATTAGACTTCAACAAATACCAATTAATTTCGGGAGAGCGTCGTTTACGTGCTTCGACTTTAGTTGGCTTAACTCATGTTCCGGCTTATATTCGTATTGCCAATGACAATGAGTCTTTAGTTATGGCTTTGGTTGAAAACATTCAACGTCATGATTTAGATCCAATTGAGATTGCATTATCTTACCAACGTTTAATTGACGAAATTCAATTAACGCAGGAACAAATGAGTGAGCGCGTTGGAAAAAAACGTTCTACAATTGCCAATTATTTACGTCTTTTAAAACTGGATCCAATTATTCAAACTGGTATTCGTGATGGTTTTATCAGCATGGGTCACGGTAGAGCAATTATCAATATTGAGGATTTAGACGTTCAGACTGATATCTACCAAAAAATCGTAAGCCAAAACCTTTCTGTTCGTGAAACAGAAACATTGGTAAAAAATTATCACGAAAGCTTAAAACCAAAAGAGGAAGGAAAACCAAAACCAGACTCTTCATTTGTAGTTAAAGAAACACAAAAAAATACTTTCAATGACTATTTTGGTGCAAAAGTTGATGTAAAGGTTGCAGGTAACGGAAAAGGAAAAATTACAATTCCTTTTAATTCTGAAGCCGACTTTAATAGAATTATAAAATTAATAAACGGATAGTGAATAAGATTGTCCCCATTAGTCTCTTGTTCTTTCTTATAGGAACCGTCTCTCTTTTTGCTCAGGCAAAAAAAGAAACGGTTTTGGTCGCTAAAGACACTACTAAGTTAGAAGAAATAAACCCGCTTACTCCAGCAAAAGCTGCATTTTATTCGGCAATTTTGCCCGGTTTAGGTCAAGCATACAATAAAAAATACTGGAAAATTCCACTTGTTTATGGAGCAATTGGTACCAGTTTATACTTTTATCTTGATAACAATAAAAAATACCATGATTATCGCAATGCCTACAAACGAAGATTAGAAGGCTACAATGACGATAATTACAAGTTTTTAGATGACAGCCGCCTTATTGCCGGACAAAAATTCTATCAGCGAAACAGAGATTTATCTGCCTTATTTGTTGTCGGCTTTTATGTTTTAAACATTATAGACGCCAACGTTGATGCAGCTTTAATCCAATTCAATGTGAACGAAAGATTATCAATGCGTCCGGAAATTTATCCCAACGATGTAACTTTTAGACCGAATGTTGGACTAACTTTTAATTACCAATTTTAAATAACTTCGATTATTTAAAATTCAAAAAATATACAAAATGAAAATTGCGCTTTTAGGATACGGAAAAATGGGTAAAGTAATTGAACGAATTGCTTTAGAAAGAGGTCATGAAATTGTTTTAAAGAAAGACGAGCATAACACATACGACGGACTTTCTGCAGCTGATGTTGCTATCGATTTTAGCGTTCCTACTGCCGCTGTTGATAATATATCAAATTGTTTTCATGCTAATGTTCCTGTTGTTTCAGGAACAACTGGATGGTTGGAACATTTTGATGAAATGGTAGCACTTTGTAATGAAAAAAAGGGTGGATTCATTTCAAGTTCAAACTTTAGCTTAGGCGTAAACATCTTCTTCGAATTAAATGAATATTTAGCCAAAATAATGGCACAATTTGATTCGTACAAAGTTACGATGGAAGAGATTCATCATACACAAAAATTAGATGCTCCGAGCGGAACTGCAATTTCATTAGCTAAAGGTGTTATTGAAAACAGTAATTATGCTAATTGGACTTTAGAAGAAGCAAAGAACAACGAAATTCATATTGAAGCTAAAAGAATTGGAGATGTTCCGGGAACGCACACCGTTACATACGATTCAATTGTAGACAGTATTGAATTAAAACATACTGCTCACAATCGCGAAGGTTTTGCTCTTGGCGCCGTTATTGCTGCAGAATGGCTTGCCGGTAAAACTGGTATTTATAACATGAAAGACGTATTAAACTTAAAATAAACAGATTTAACGATTAAGGCAAAACTTCAGCTTAAAGCCTTAATCCTAAAACTTTAAACACAATATCATGACGCTATATTTTTGGTTTGTTTTTTTCTTAGGGGTTCAGGTTATTCACTTCATCGGAACTTGGAAAATGTACATCGCAGCAGGAAGAAAAGCCTGGGAAGCTGCAATTCCGGTTTATAATTCAATAGTTTTAATGAAAATAATTGGCCGACCAACCTGGTGGACAATTTTACTTTTCATTCCGATTATTAACTTGATTATGTTTCCGGTTGTTTGGGTAGAGACTTTAAGAACGTTTGGAAAAAAATCTACTTTAGATACAGTTTTAGGAATTTTTACTCTTGGCTTTTATATTTATTATGTTAGCTATACTCAAAAATTAGAGCACAATGCAAATCGTAAATTAACTCCGGAGAACAAAACCGCAGATACTATAAGTTCATTGCTTTTTGCTGTTATCGTTGCAACATTAGTGCATACTTATGTGGTACAACCTTATACAATTCCAACTGCATCGTTAGAAAAATCATTACTAATTGGAGACTTTCTATTTGTTAGTAAAGTAAACTACGGCCCTAGAGTACCTATGACAACTATTGCATTACCAATGGTTCATGACTCTATCCCGCTAACAAAACGTAAATCATATTTAAGCTGGCCACAATTACCTTATTTTAGATTGCCTGCTTTAGAAAAAATCAAACGAACTGATATTGTTGTTTTTAACTGGCCCGTTGATACTGTACATTATTTTTATGAACCAAAAGGAAGACCTGGTGTCATAAAACCAATTGACAAAAGATCAAACTACGTAAAAAGATGTGTTGGTATTCCGGGAGATAGTTTATCTATTAAAGATGGTTTTGTTTTTATCAACGGAAAAAAATTAGTTTTACCGGAACGTGCTAAACCTCAATATTCTTATGCAATTGCCTTAGACGGAAAAACTCCTATCGATTTTGAATCTTTACTAAAAGAGCTAGATATTACGGATGGTGCTTATTTTAAAGATGAACAAAAAAGAGATACGCTTTACTTCAGAGCTTTAACAGAAGCAAGTGCAGAAAGATTTAAAAATACTCCAGGCGTAACTGGTGTAATAAGACAAATTCAAAGAGGAAACGACAATTCAATTTTCCCTCATATCAACAAATGGAATCAGGATAATTTTGGTCCAATTTATATTCCGGAAGCTGGGAAAACGGTTGCTCTGACAAATGAATCTTTGCCTTTTTACAAAGAAATCATTACGAATTATGAAGGAAACACATTGCAATTGGATGGTTCTAAATTTATCATAAACGGAAAACCAACAACAACTTATACCTTCAAACAAAACTATTACTGGATGATGGGAGACAATCGTCACAACTCTGAAGATAGTCGTTACTGGGGTTACGTTCCTGAAAATCATATCGTAGGGAAACCGGTTTTTATCTGGATGAGTTGGGATACTAACGGAAAAGGAATCAATAAAATTCGTTGGAGCAGAGTATTTACTACAGTTGATGGTGAAGGACAACCACAATCTTACTTTAAATATTTCTTATTTATTCTTGCAGCCTATTTTGTTGGAGATTATTTCTGGAGAAAAAGAAAAGAAAAAAAAGCATAAAAAACGTTAATTCGTTGAACTGATAAATCGTTTAATCGTATCTCAAAAAGTACGGTTAAACGATTTACCGATTAAACAAAAATCAAATGAACTCTTTAATACTTCCTACCTATTTTCCTTCGATAAGCCACTTTGCAGTTATGGCTCAATCTGAAAATATTACTTTTGAAATGGAAGATAATTTTCAGAAACAGACTAATAGGAATCGTACGTATATCTATAGTCCTAATGGGATTCAATTATTAAATATTCCGGTTAAACATTCAAAATCTGCACATCAGAAAACTAAAGATGTTTTAATCGAAAATGAATTTGACTGGCAAAAACAGCATTTCAAATCATTGGAAGCTGCTTATAGAAGTTCTCCTTTTTTTGAGTTTTTTGAAGATGATATTCGTCCTGTATTCGAAAAACAACATACATTTCTGATGGACTTAAACCTGGAAGTTTTAGATATCACAACCAAATGTTTACGCATGAAACTGGAATTCAGTAAAACCACTGAATATTTTCATGAAATAGAAAACACTACTGATTTTAGGATTTTGGCAAACGGAAAGAAAGATCTTAATTCATTCGAAAAATACACTCAGGTTTTTGATGATAAACACGGTTTTATAAACAATCTAAGTGTTTTAGATTTACTTTTTAATGAAGGTAAATTTGCTATGGATTATTTGAAGACCCAAAAACTGCTTTAATATCTTTTTTAATTTTATTCGTGGTTAAAAAAACAGTTACAAAGTTCTTGCGAGGAACGAAGCAATCTCACTTTGCTTTGCGATGTTTTTTTGCCACAGATTATAGAGATTAAAATGATTTTTTTTATGTCACTAAAAACACAAAGTTCACAAAGCTTTGTGTTGATTTAGCTTTGCGAACTTTGTGTTCTCTATGCGTAAAGTAAGATTAAATCTTAGTGTACTTTGCGGTTAAACCAATACGAGGAATCTTATTTTTAATTCATCTCCGCTTTATCATCAAACGTTTTTACTTCTAACCATCTGGCTAACGTTTCCATGATTAACTTTTTATCGTTCTCAGGAAAATCCTTAACTCTTGTGGCATGACTTCCAGTTGGGAGAACCATTTTTAAGGCATCTAATTTAGGATTTGGTGTTGGAGAACAAGAAAACCAGGTATCATAACCTCCATAGATATACAAAATCTTACTTCCTTTATTTTCTACATATTCCCGAACTTTCCTAATGTATTTAGGATTGTACTTTATTGTAACTCCTTTTGGAGCAAATCGATCATTTGAAGAACTTTTTACAACTTGCAGCAAATCGGCAACCGGAGTTAAATCAAAACCATAATACCCTAACTCACTTAAATGCTGATAATAAGATGGCAGATAATTAAAATAATTTTTATCGTTGTAAGTTCTAACATCAACAATATCATTGAGATAATCAAATAATTCTTTTGGAGAGGCTGTTATTGCCGGTATAGCATCACATTTTCCTCCCCATTGCCAAAATGAAAAAGGAAATTCTAATACTGCATATTCTAAAGATTCATTAAATGGCACTTCGGTAAATGTCATTTTTTTAGCTTCAGCATATTCCGTAAACTCTTTTAAAATTGCTTCTCTATTCTCTAAAACGGCTCTTTGGAATGCTGTGATTTTAGCTCTGCATTCTGGCACTCCTACAGTTCTGTCGTGATTTACTGTTCTGGGATCTTCCTGAGTATTAATTAATGGTGCCACATAAGGCATTGCTACATCTACATCGTTTGGATATTTTGATTTATAAATTAAAGCAGTTTCTCCTCCTTTACTAATTCCGGTTGAGATCCATTTACCTAAATACAACTGTTTTAGTTTACTCACAATATCATGATAATCTTCAATCGCCTGATCGTTAGTCAAATATTCCCACGGAAGTGGTTCCGGACGGGATTTTCCGTAAAAACGATATTCAACTGCAATTTGATTGGCGTTTAATAATTTACTTACTTCGCTTTTAATATTTCCGGTATTGTAGCCATGCGTTTCAATAACCATAGGTTTATTAAAATCGAGATGAGACAAATAAACATAATGTTTAAATGTGCCCATTTGAGGATTTTTATGATCTAATGGTTCATCCAAAATTAATTGATAAGATTCTGAATATCCTTCTAAGTTTTCTATAACTGTAATTTCAGCTTTTGGAAACAATTCCGTAAGCTTTTGACGTAAATTTGATGTCGCTTGTGCCGATCCAAAATGCGAGATCAGAACAAAACACAACAATAATAAACTTTGTATTTTTTTCATTTTTTGAGGTTTAATTGAATTTTTAAAAATACAGGCAATGCAAATCTAAATATGATATTATATTATCCTTAAATTATTCTATTTTATCTACTTTAAGTTAAAATAGCACTATCCGAAAATAATAACTTAATTTTGAAATTGACTTAAATCATTAACCTTAAAACAAAAAAGATGACTATTGGAGTTGGCGGATCTAACGTAAATACAGAACTGGAAAAAATACAAAATATGACACTGAATGTTAAAGCCATTCAGCCGGAAGAATACCAAATGCGTATTCAAAAAGCAGTGTCTCTTATCAAAAAAGCAGGCTTTAAGTCGCTATACTTAAATGCCGGAACCAATTTATATTATTTCACAGGAACTAAATGGAATCCTTCTGAAAGAATGGTTGGCGCGCTGTTATTTGAAGATGGAAGTTTAGAATACATTGTCCCTAAATTTGAGGAAGGTACTTTTAATAAGTACAAGCAAATTGATGAAAAAATTAATTGCTGGGAAGAACATGAATCTCCTTATACTTTATTTGGAAAAATACTTCAAAACAAAAATATCAATAATGGTAAAATTGCTTTGGATGAATCTGCCGGTTATTTTTTAATTGATGGTATAATTAAAGGGAATCCTTCTTATGAATTTGAAAATGCACAACCTGTTACTGCGGGTTGTCGTATGCATAAATCAGAAAATGAAATCGCTATTATTCAGCAGGCAAAAGAAATTACAATGGTTGTACAACGTGCTGCTGCCCGTATTTTGCATCCGGGAATAAAAGTTGAAACTGTTGTTGATTTCATAAATCAGGCTCATATTAAAGCAGGGATTCCTTCGGGTTCTTACTTCTGTATCGTTTTGTTTGCCGATGATTCTCAATATCCGCATGGTGTCACTATTCCGCAGGATTTAAAAGAAAATGATGTTGTATTGATTGATACCGGCTGCCGTTTAGAAGGTTATTTATCTGATATTACAAGAACTTACGTTTATGGAACACCAACTGAAGCACATACAAAAATTTGGAACTTAGAGAAAGCAGCTCAAAAAGCGGCTTTTGATGCAGCACAATTAGGAGCAACATGTGGTTCTGTAGATGATGCAGCCCGAAAAGTAATTGCAGAAGCAGGTTTAAGCCCAGATTATGAACTTCCGGGATTACCTCATCGCGTTGGTCATGGAACCGGGTTAGACATACACGAATATCCATATCTTGTGAGAGGAAATTCTACCGTTTTGCAAGAAGGAATGGTTGTGAGTAATGAGCCTATGATTTGTATTCCGGGACAATTTGGAATTCGTCATGAGGATCATTTTTATATGACATCTGAAGGTCCAAAATGGTTTACAACTCCAATGCATAGTATTGAAAATCCTTTTGGAATTGGCGTGAATTAATTTGTTTTATTTAAAAGAAAACAAAAAGGGGAAACGACAAATCGTTTCCCCTTTTTTCTTAACCAAACTTAAGTTTATTTGTTAGCTGCAATTTTCAGAAATATGCATAGATACTTTAAGATTATTACAACCAGCAAAAACCAAAACTATTTTATCAATAGCTTTTTATTTTCTGTGAAGCTTCCGTCTGTAGCCACAACGATATAGATTCCTTTTCTAAGACGGTTTACAGGATAAGAGGTTACATTGTTTTGTAAAACATCTATTAAATTCCCTGTACTATCATAAATCGTTATTTTAATTGTTGATGCATTTAGATTTTTAAAACTAAAATTAACTACATCTGAAGCCGGATTAGGATACATCGCAAATGATTTTGTAAAATCGATTTGATCTGGTCCTGCGCTTCCGCTTTGTAAATCAATCGTCAATGGATTACTCCAATCACTGAATTCAGTAGCATTTTTTGCTTTTACTCTAAATTGATAAACGGTTTGCGTTCCTTGTTTTGGAATCCATAAATAATAGGTTGTTGAAGTTCCAAATGTTGTCCAGCCTGTAGTTGCATTATTTAATTGCACTTCATAATCAGTAGCATTAGCAACTGTCGTCCATGAACTATAGAATCCTGATGAATAAACTCCTGAATTACCGGCAATAGGTGTAGCCAATGTTGCCGGATTTGGGTTTGTCACTGTTCCTGAAACTACGGTATAATCTTCAACTTCTCCGTCAACAATATTACCACAAGCTGATGGGTTCGAATAATATTTCATTACGATTCTCATTCTTGTCGATCCCGTAAATGAAGCTGCAGTAAAACTACCGGTAGCAGTTCCGTTAGAAGAAATTCCGTCGATCACTTTTTCTGAAGCTTCAAAAATATTGTTCTTGTTATAATCAATCCAGATTCCCCAATATTCTAAATAAGCATCTCCTGAAAAACCTGGCGTCAAACTTACATTTGTAGGCGCACTTGGCGATACTGTTATTGTTTTAGAAGTATAATCAGCATAACCACCTGTATTTTTACCGGAAGCATTGTTAAAACTTCCGATAGTTACAGAGTTAATGTATTCGTATTTATTGTCAGACTGTGTAGTACAATAAGCTGAAGTGGCTGTAATAGTTGCTGAAACTTCATTAGAATATGCCGAATAAATAGTATTCGCTTTTGCACGAACTCTGTATTTGTATGTATTTCCAGCTGTTAAACCTGTATTTGTATAGGTTAACGCTGTACTTGGCAAGGTTACTATTTCGGCAAAAACATTATCAGCTCCTGCTCTTTCAACTGTAACGTTTGTCGCATTTGTAGCATTATTAACCCAGGTTAACTGCACTTCTAAAGTAGTATTATTAGCTGTAGCTGTTAAACTTGTTGGAGCCAAAACAGTGACCGGAGTCTGAGTTCCTGCCAAAATTGATTCGTTAGGTCTTGTGTTATATGCATAATCTAAAACGGTATAACCAACTCCACCTGCTTCTACTTTTACATGCATCCAACCATAACAAGTACGTCCTCTGCTCATGTATTCAAAACCAACATATCCTGTTTGATTGTCCCAAGCGGTGTAATTTGCTGTTCTTAAATCTAACTGATCCGGATATGCAGCTCCCGGTGCCACAAAACTACTTGACGCACCAATTGATGTTCCCTGATTAATTAAAATAATATTTCTTGTTCCTGTCTGGCAAACTAATCTTTTGCCATAAGTTTCAATTTTTAAAGCTGCTGCTGCAAATTGCCAAGCTCCATATTCTGTATTATCACCAAGTCCTAAATTAAAATATTGCCATGTTTGTGCTGCCGAAGCAACATAATCAGGATTATTAACATAGAAAACTCCGTAAGGTGAATCAAATTTCAAATTGATAGTTTTTGCAGCACTATCAAGAGTTGAAATTCCGCCTGTAATTGCAGCATCTTTAAAAGTAATAACTACAGAAGCATCATTTGCAGGAAGATGTGCTGTTGCTTTTCCTGTAAAAGATACCGCAACTTTATTATTTGCCTGAAGTGTTAATACTGCCGTTAATCCAGAAGGAACTCCGGTTACAGTATAATCAGTTCCTGCCGTAAAAGTTCCCGTGCTTTTAGTAAATGTTGCATTATTGGTCGATAATGCAATCGTACTGGTTGCTGTAACACCTCCGTCATTTGCTTCTGCTTCATACAAAACGGTATCTGATAATGTTACTGCAGTTTTATTAGACATTCCGGTATAAATTGGTGCATTAGGCTGTGTGTTATAAGCATACTCAGAAATAGTAAAAGCATCTCCACCTGCCGCAACATCAACTTTAAACCATCCGTAACAAGTTTGCCCTTCTATTTGGTATTCAAAACCTACATATCCGGATTTTCCTTCCCAAGCGGTATAAGTTGCTGTTCTTAAATCTAACTGATTAGGATATGCACCCGGAGCTGTCATATTACTTGTTGGTCCTACAGCAACATTTTGTCCTAATAAAGAAATATTTCTGGTACCAGTTTCACAAGCTAACTTTTTCCCATAAGTTTCAATTTTTAGCGCATTGGCAACATAACGCCAACCTCCAAATGAGGTATCATCTCCTTTTGCTATATTAAAAGCTTTCCAGGTTAAACTTGAAGAAATATTTACATTAGGCATATCAACAAAAAATATCCCGTACGGATCTGTAAATTTCAAATTGAAAAATAAAGACGTACAAGATAAACCTGTTGTTCCTCCGGTAAATGCAGCTGGCAAAAATGTAATTCCAGCTGTTGTATTTTGTGCTACGGCATGATTTGCAGCTTTTCCTATAAGGGTTACTGTTACCTGTCCGTTAGAATTTACCGTCACTACTGGTGATATACCCGCCGGAAAAGTGTGAGTATAATGTGTTCCGGCAATCATTGTTCCAGAGCTTAACGCAAATGTTTTGCCTGCGCTTAATGTTACTACAGATGGCGTATCAAAAGCTCCATCATTTACAACTGTTTCTTTTAATGTGGTTACACTTGCAGTTAAACTGCTTTCTGTTGCGTTAACTCCTGTATCTATTAAATTTTGAGGTTGCCAAAGCGTGATTCTTGCAGGATGCTGCAATGCCGCCAGCATTCTGTCAACCTGCCCTTGCGTGTACATTTTGTAACAGCCTTGTGCACCATTATACCCCATGTAGTTTTCGATGTTTACCTTATCTCCGCTACAATTTGTTCCGGGCGTACAAGCAAGTGTATGTAAACCGTCTTCTGCTGGAGTATCAGCGACTTCATCCGTTCCGGTACAGCCTCCTTCAAAAGTATGAATTAGATTTAGAAAATGACCAAACTCATGTGATAACGTTGACGAAAATTCTTTACTGTATGAGTTATCGTAAAGATAAGCACCGTTAAAAACAACACGTGCTGTATTGTTTGCTGTCATTGCCGTATTTGGATACCATGCAACTCCGGAATTGTTTAAAGTGCCGTCATTATACAAATCATTCTGAATATAAACGTTCATATATTTTGTATTGTCCCATGCATCTGCTGCAATCTGGTCGTCATAACCACCACCATTTCCATAACCATTTTTAGCACTATGAAAAACTACACCGGTTGTACAGCCTCCATTTGGGTCCTTTTTGGCTAGTTTAAATTCGATGTTTATAGTTCCTCTTCTTGCCTGAAAGAAAGGTTCAACGGTTTGAAAATCTGCGTTTCTTCCGTTAAAGTCATCATTTAATTGTGCCAAATGATTAACGATCTTTTCATACGTAATTGTTTTACCACTTTGCACATCTCCATAAATGTGAAAAACTACCGGAATAGTATACGTAACTGCTTCTGTTTTTGCAGTTTTACTTTTACGCTGAAGGGCAAAATTCTTAGTAAAAGTGTCAAAATCTTTTTTCTCTTGAAGTGAATTTGGGTTTGCCCGATACACTTTAGCGTTTTCTTCCGTCGTCCGGCAAGGAAGACCTTGCGCACTAATTTTCCCTACCGAAAAAACCAGTAATAACATTAGTAATTTTATTTTCATAATATGTTTAGGTTAAATTGTTGCCACCAAAATTACCAACATACGTACTATTTTACTGATACTATGTTATTTAAAAACAATACATAATTAACAACTTTTTAACTCTAAAAAAACATAGTGTTAAAAAATACTCTAATAATATTGCACATATTTAATTAAAAATCCATTTATACCGAGTATACAATTAAAAACTAACCATATAAGTGATATAAGAAAATTCAAGCATAGTCTATGAAAAATCCCGCAAAACGCAAAGTTCGCAAAGCTTTGTGTTTATCTAGCTTTGCGAACTTTGTGTTTTCTATGCGTAAAGTAAAATTAAATCTTAGCGCCCTTTGCGGTAAAACTTCTCCTATGTTTGCCAAGTTAATTTTAGAACTGACTTTATATAACCGCAAAGGTCACTAAGATTTTTTAAAAGTATGATTTTACAAAAACACAAAGTTCGCAAAGCTTTGTGTTGACCTAGCTTTGCGAACTTTGTGTTTTCTATGCGTAAAGTAAAATTAAATCTTAGTGCCCTTTGCGGTTAAAATAAAAAAAAAAAACCGGGAAATCTAATTAAAGACTCCCGGTTTCAAAAACAGAAAACTAACTCAATTTAAAATCTGTCCCAAAATATTTTTGTTGTCATTAAATCTCCACCAATAGCAGCAGCTGCAGCATCATAATTATCTTTATTCAGCGTTTTATCAAAAAGCGAATAAATATTACGAACCGGCACTTTCCCTTCAGCAGCATCAACTGCAGTTGAAGGCGCATGTAAAGCAGGAAAATCTAATCTTCTATATTCTGTCCAGGCTTCAAATCCTCTATTATAATAGCCAATCCAAAGTTGGTACGCTATCTTTTCTTTGGCTGTTCCGGTTGCAGTAGCAAAAGCAACATCAACTCTATTAACATACGTTTGTGCATCAGCATCAGCAATTTTCCAAAAATACATACTTGCCAAAATTCCTTTTTTGTAATACTCATCTGCCGTACCGCCTACAGAAAATCCTCTATTAGCTGCATCTGCCAGTAAGAAACATGTTTCTGTATAATCAAAAATAACTCCCGGATTTGTTTTTTCTTTTAGCCTTGATCCTACGTTAGAAAAATCACCATAACCTACCTGTTTGGCATAAGGCGCTCCTTTGTAAACACCACCTTTTTTAGAAAGTGGATTAAAGAAAACATCTCGTCTTGGGTCTTCTTTTGCATTCAGTTCATTAACAAAAAACTCTGTAGGTACAGTCTGTTGTTCATTTACCAGAGTATTATACAAAGGATTCATATCTACAATTGACGAAAAATATTTAAACAATGCTGTTTGGCTTTCATTTGTCATTACTCCGGAATTGTACGCACTTTCTACCATACTTTTGGCTTTTGCAGGTTCTACATCAGCAAGGTGTAATCCTAATTTTAGTTTCACACTGTTTGCCAATGTTTTCCAGTTAGCTACATTACCTTTATATATTAAATCTGCTGTACCAAAACTTTCTTTACCCGCATCCATATCAGCAATTGCAGCATCTAAGCGTATTGCTAAATCCAGATAAATACTTTTTGCATCATCATATTTAGGAAGCGGATGCGCTGCAATATCCAAAGCTTCGGTATAAGGAACATTTCCAAACAAATCGACAAGCGTTTGATAAGCCATAACAATTTGAACTTCAAGAATCGAAATTTTGTTTTTCTTAACCGCTGTATCAACCGGACCAAGTGCTTCTTTAGCTTTAATCTGTTTTTCAGCATTTAATAAATCCTGCAAAACATCTCTATACAATATAACCGTATGAGAATTTCCTAAATTCCTTGCTTCCTGGTTGTAATTTACCTCATCAGTATATGTTGTACTTGTCCAATATTGCGCGTATCCTCTAAAATTATTATCATTTACAGAAGCATTGGTCAGGAAATAGGCATAATTAACTTGTGCATTTGTCATCAAGGCATTTGGCAAAACGGTTGTATATGCTTTTTTATCCTGATTTAAATTATCCACATTGTCACACGAAGCAATCGAAAGTAAAATGGCTCCTGCAAAAAATATTGTTTTTACTATTTTCATTTTGTTTGTTTTTAGAATTGAACTTTCATGTTAAAGTTATACTCCTTTGATGTAGGCAAAACCCCGGTTTGAAAACCTTGAAGATTTCCTGAAGAAAGTCCCGCTTCCGGATCAGCATAAGGCAAATTTTTACTTATGATCCATAAATTAGATCCGTTGAAAGCAAAAATCATACTACTGATAAAAGTCTTTGCAAGAAATTTAGACGGTAATCTATAGCTCAACCCAACCTCACGAAGCTTTACATAAGATGCATCATAAACATATTGTTGCTGTGGCATCGAATTGTAAAAAAAGTATCCGTCTGAACCTTGTACACTAACAACCTTATCATTTGGAGTTCCGTCTTCTTTTACACCATCTAATAAAATCCCTCCACCATCTGCAACAGGATCTCTCTGCGGATGTCCCAGATGATTATTAGATACTGTACTTTGATAAATTCCTGTAGTATGCCCAAAACGTTGGTCTAATGAATATACATCTCCGCCTTTTTTCACGTCAATTAAAAAGTTAAACGTGATATTTTTATAAGTCAAAACGTTATTTACACCACCAATCCAGTCCGGATTTACATCACCAATAGTAACTCCAGCAGTTTGTAAATATCTTCCGTTTGCACGAATTACTTTTTGCCCGTTTAAATATGTAAATCCAGAACCCGTAAGCTGCCCAACCGGTTTCCCAACCTCAGCAACATAATTTACACCCTGAAAAGATCCCAACGAGATTCTATCAGCTCCCCCTAATGAGATTACTTCATTTTTATTAGTAGACCAGTTTACTTTTACTTCCCAGGAGAAATTTGTAGTTTTTACCGGAATTACATTCATCGTTACTTCAAAACCTTTATTCTGGACATCTCCTGCATTTATCCACGCCTTTGTATATCCTGTTTGTGATGGAGTTTCAATAGAAAGAATTTGATTTGTTGTATTTGTTTTGTAGTAAGAGAAATCAAAACCTAATCTGTTTTTAAACAATTTAACTTCAATACCCGCTTCAACACCTTTAGTCAACTCACTTTTTAAGTTAGAGTTACTTCTATTGTTTTCTGTAGAAAAACGAATTCCGTCAGGACCAAAATTATCATTCTTAGGATATGTTGTTGAAGTCACTGCAAAAGGAGCATCATTTCCTGTTTCAGCATAATTCAGACGCAGTTTTCCAAAAGACAACCAATCTGCTTTAATATGATTACTAAAAATATAAGTTCCCGTAATAGAAGGATACGAATAGGTATTATTATCTTTTGGCAATGTCGAAGACTGATCTACACGATAAGTTCCTTCTAAGAAATAAGTATCTAAGAAATTAAAACTTGCATTAGCATAAATACTATTGGTTCCAAGAGTTGTCTGATGTTCCTCAGGACTATTTATTTTGTCAATCGAATTACTCAAGGCATACATTCCCGGCACCACTAAACCGCCATTAGTTCTAGCATATATCGAATTACTAACAGAACGTCTTGAATTTGCCCCAACCATTCCGTTGAATTTGATTCCTTCCGTAATACCAGTTTTAAAATTTAAAATTAAATCAAAATTGACCTCTCTAAAATCTTTATCATATCTTGAATATTGACCAAGTGCATTTGGAGTTCTTTTTGATCCTACCGCAATACGTTCTTCCTGCAATTGATGGTAATAATCTACAGCACCTTTACCGCTAATATCAAACCAGTCGTTTACCTGAGTGGTTACATTCACGTTTCCAAAGAAACGATCACGGTCTAAAGTATTGTAGTTATTATATCTTTGAAAATATGGATTGTCATGAAACTGAATCGTCAAATCATTAGGGCCAGCTACATTCCAGGTTGTGTTTGCTCCCGTTAGATTATAAGCATCTCTTAAATCCTTAAAATCTACACTTGTTGAATACCATTGTCTAATACTACTTAAAAAATTGTTTCCTCCATCACCGTAACCGGTTTCATTCATTCCTTTTGCATTGGCTTTTAAATAGTTGGCTGAAGCCGATATTTTAGTCTTAGGTTTTAAGTTATAACTTGCCGAGAAATTAAAATTATCCTTGCGATTGTCACTATTTGGCAAAATCCCCTGATCCTGATTGTAATTTGTATATCCAAATCTGAAATCACCATTTTCATTAGCTCCCGCAACAGCAACATTATTAACATAGGTTACACTCTTTTGATAAAAGCTATTAGGGTTTTCCTGCACCGCTTTCCAAGGTGTTGCTTTTCCGTAACCAGGTAATTCAGGATAAAATGAATTCCAATTGTAAACCAACAAATTAGAATCAAACTTTGGTCCCCATGAAGCATCATCTGTTGCAGTGTAAGGATGTACACCACTTCCTAAATCTACGGTACCATAAAAATCGCCATATCCGCTTCCATATTGATTTTGATATTCCGGCAATGTCTTTTTATCCACTACTCCAATAGTAATTCCAGAGCTAAAAGTCACTCCCAAACCACCTTTAGATTTACTTCCTTTTTTTAGGGTAACCAAAATTACTCCGTTTGAAGCTCTTGAACCGTATAATGCAGAAGCCGCAGAACCCTTCAACACGTTCATGGTTTCAATATCATCAGGATTTATATCTGCAGCAGCATTCCCGTAATCATATCCACCGGTATTACCACCACTTTTTTGATCTTCGCTATTGGTATTGTCATTATTTAAAGGAATTCCGTCTACAATCCACAATGCCTGATTGTTTCCTGTTAGTGAAGTTGTACCACGAATAATCACATTGGTAGAACCTCCAATATTATTGTTACGTCTAATTTGTACACCGGCGATTTTACCCGAAATTGAGTTCGCTACGTTACCCGTGTTCACCTTTGTCAAATCTTCGCCTTTTATTTCCTGAGTCGCATATCCAAGAGATTTCTTTTCTCTTTTGACACCCAAAGCCGTAACCACAATTTCCTGAAGCTGTTCTGAACCTCCGGCTAAAACTATATTTACAACAGTATTTGTAGCCGTTATTTCCTGAGTTTTCATTCCGATATAATTAAAGACAAGAACAGCATTTGAACTTGCTTTAATAGAATATTTCCCGTCAAAATCTGTTTGAGTTCCTGTCTTTGTTCCCTTAATCAATACACTCGCACCTGGCAAAGGTATTCCTGTATTATCTGAAACAATTCCTGATACAATCCGCTCTTGTGCGAGCGCTAATTGTGCTAGCAGTACAAAAAAAAGTACTACCGTTTTTCTTTGAAAAAACGTAAATTTCATAAAATGGTTTTATAATTAGTATTGGCAAATATTTTGCTTTTTTAACAACTTTAATGACAATATATTACCACAAAAACCTATTATATTACCCTTTAATTACATATTTATCAATTTTACATATGTTATTTTATCCATGAAAATTAACCTTTTTTATGCCTTCAAATGGATCCGTGCAGAACCATAAAATATTTTGTATTGACAATTCATTTTTACCGCAAAGTACACTAAGATTTAATTTTACTTTATGGATAGAAAACACAAAGTTCGCAAAGCTAGATCAACACAATCCCGATAGCTATCGGGATTGCGAACTTTGTGTTTTTATAAAACTATGCCTTTAAAAAATCATAGTGTACTTTACGGTTAAATATATCTCAAAACAAAAAAGGGAGAATTTCTTTTTACAGAAACGCTCTCTTTTTTATTTTAATTATAAGATTTTATTTTGCTCCCGGAGGACATTTTTCCTCTATAAATTTTATAAAAGTATCTGCCAGATGTTTTCTCGTTCCTGCACCTTCATAGATAGAATGGGAACGATTTGGGTAAATCATTAAATTAAACATTCTATCATATTTAATCAATTCATTAATCAAAACCTCTGCATTTTTATAGTGCACATTATCATCACCAGTTCCGTGAATATAAAGCAAATTTCCTTTTAAGTTCTTTGCATATGTTACCGGCGAAGCCTTAATATAAGTTGCTTCATTTTCGCTTGGTAATCCCATATAGCGTTCTGTATAGATATTATCATAAAAATGCTGATCTGTAACCGCAGAAACAGCCACACCTGTTTTGTATATTTCCGGATATTGAAACATTAGATTCAAAGTCACCGCTCCACCGCCGCTCCATCCGTGAACAGCAACTCTGTCTGTATCGATAAAGTTCCATTTTAGAACTTCTTTCGCTGCCATTGCTTGATCGCGGGTATTAACAATTCCGATGTTTTTATAAATGGCCTTTCTCCATTTTGTTCCTTTTAAGGATGGAGTTCCTCTATTATCCATTGCAATTCCGATATATCCTTTTGGAATCAACAAATCTATAAATCCATTAAAATAAGGTGTGTCATTTGCTACACAAGCCATTGGCTCTCCATAAACATAAAAGAACAAAGGATATTTTTTTGTCGGATCAAAATCTAATGGTTTTGCCATAATTCCGTCCATCTCAACACCATCAACAGTTGTTACTTTAAACTTTTCTAAAGAAAAATTACGTTCTGGTTTTGTAAAAACATCTGCTTCTTTTGGAAGTATTTTTTTATGATCAGATAACGAAACTAAGCGAGTATTTACATCGCGATTGATATTAGAATTGGTGTGTTTTGCATACGATCCGTCCGTAGAGAATTCGTATTCGTTTGTTCCTTCAAATACTTCAGGAGTAATTCTTTTTGTTTTTCCCGAATTCAGATTCGTTTCATACAAATATCTTTGCGTTGCATCATTAGGACTTGAGATATAGTAAATTGATTTTGTCTTCTCATTATAAGCTTTATAATAAGCATCAAAATTTCCGGTTGTAACTAATGATTTTTTCTTTCCGTCGCTGCTGATTTTATAAACATGCATCCAGCCATCTGCATCAGAACTCCATAAAAAAGCTTTTCCGCTGTCTACAAATTGACACGGAAAACCATCATAAACTCCAGATGAAGCATCAAAAACATCGATCCACTCCGGTGATTTTTCCTGATAGATTAAATTTGCTTTACCAGATTGTGAATTGCAATTATAGATCGAAGCCTGATTTTGATTTCTGTTTAGCTGAATCACCATAACTGCATCTTTGGCTACCCACTCCATACGAGCCAAATAATTATTATCAGGTTCTCCTGGAATATCAAGCCAATTTGTTTTTAAAGAAGTAAGATCAATAACTCCAATTTTTACTGACGACGGTTTTTCTCCCGCTTTTGGATATTCTACAGGAACTACAAATGGATATAAAGCATCTGTATTATTTATCATTAAGTGGAATTTTGTTTCTGAAGCATCAACACGCCAAAAAGCAATACTTTTTCCGTCAGGACTCCAACGAAATCCGTCACGTGCCGCAAGTTCTTCTTCATAAACCCAATCAAAAGTTCCGTTAATTACCTTATCTGTTCCATCCGTTGTTAAAGGAGTTATTTTGCCCGAAATCAGATTCTCCAAATAAATATTGTGTTTTGAAACATAAGCCACATTTTCATTATCATTCGAGAATTTAGCAAACATCAAAGACGATTCTTCTAAATTTCCTCCCAACTTTCGTCCTTTTCCGGTTGCTAAATCAAAAAACCAATAATCTCCTTTGGTCTTAGCTCTCCACACTGTTTTTGAATTGGTATAAACCAATACTTTTGTCTTATTTTGATTCCAGACCAAATCTTCCACTTCTCCGTTGAAACCTGCATTTTTTAATTGCTGATCTGTTAAAACAGTAGTACTTTGATTTAATTTATCAACATCATAAACCAAAACATTATGATCAGAATTTACCCAGAACGAATGTGAATTGGGTAACCATTTTAGCTCGTTAATATCAATGCCTGTCTGAGCAAAAATACCTGAGCAAATAAAAAGTAGTAATAAAAAGTGTTTTTTAATCATGGTTTATTTGGTGTTAATTAGTGATTCTATTTCTGTAATTTCAATTGGCAGTTCTTCAGATAAATTAATATTTCCATCTTCTGTCAGTAAATAATCGTTTTCTAATCGGCAGCCGATTCCTTCTTCCCGAATATAAATTCCGGGCTCGCAAGTCAGGATCATTCCTTTTTCGAAAGGTTTTGAATACAGTCCAACATCATGAACGTCAAGTCCTAAAAAATGTGCTGTTCCGTGCATGAAATATTTTTTGTAAGCCGGATTTTGAGGATCCTGCGAAGCAATTTCTTCTAATGTAATCAATTTCAGCTTAACCAATTCTGCTTCGATCAGACTTGCCATTTGCAATTCGTAATCTTTTGACAAAACTCCCGGTTTCAGAAACTTTGAGCCTTCTTTTAAACAATACAAAACGGACTCATAAACTTCTTTCTGACGTGCTGAAAATTTTCCGTTTACCGGAAGACAACGTGTAGTATCTGAATTATAATTGGCATAACAAACGCCAAAATCTACCAAAATCATTTCGCCATCACGGCAAACAGAATCATTGGTGTTATAATGAAGGGCACAGGCATTTTTACCAGAAGCTATTATTGGTTTGAATGCATGGCGATTTCCTCCATTTTTAATATATTGATAAGCCAGTTCAGCTTCTAATTCGTATTCTTTTACTTCAGGTTTCACAGCTTTTAAAAGTCCTTTGAATCCTTTGACACTTATCGAAATTGCTTTTCGAATCAAATCAATTTCTTCATCAGATTTTATCGGTCGTAAGTCTCTGGTAATTTTAGCCACACGCTCGTATTGATGCAAAGGATATTTTTGTTTGCACCATTGAATCATTCGATCCTGACGTGTATTCATCTCTGAAGTTACTCTTTTAATATGCTCATTGTGTCCTAAATAGATTGCATCTGCTTCGAACGCAAAAAGCTGAATTGTCTTTTCGAATTCATGAATCCACTTCACATTTTTGATTCCCGAAATAGCCGAAACTTTTTCTTTGGTCAAAAAATCTCCTTCCCAAATTAAAGTTTGTTCACTAACTTCTTTTACAAATAAAATGACTCTGTTTTCTTCTTTAAAAGCATCAGGATAAAGTACTAAAATTGTTTCGTCCTGCTCAATTCCTGACAAATAAAACAAATCATTGTTTTGCGCAAAACCCATTACGTCGTCAGCGTTATTAGGCATTACATCATTTGATGTTAAAATTGCCAAACTATTGTTTTGCATCTTTTCGACAAACCTTTTTCGGTTATTCTCAAACAAAGAAACTGGAATTGAATCGTATCTCATATTTTATATTTGAAACATTTTAGTGTCAACAGAAGTCGTTTTACCTGAAATAATTTCAGTAATTACTTTTCCTGTCGCCGGCGCAAGACTTAAACCCATCATGGCATGTCCGGTCGCGAAAGTCAAATTTACAACTTTTTCTGCTCGCGAAATAATTGGCATTCCGGAAGGTGTACAAGGCCTGAATCCAAACCATGTATCTTGTTCTTCGGGCATTGCAATTTTCATTTCCGGATAAAACTCGTTTATACTATTTACAATTCCCTGTAGTCTGTTTTTATTGATTTTAGTGTCGCTCGTATGTGTGATTTCCATAGTACCTCCAAAACGGATATCCGTATTCATAGGGGTTACTGCGACTTTTCCTTCACATAAAATAGACGGAATTGAAGGTTTGTGACTTTTATCTTTTAAGGTAAAACTATACCCTTTTCCTGGTAAAATTGAAATCGAAATTCCTGTTTTTTTCGCCAGTAAAGGACTCCACGAACCTGCTGCCAAAACTACTTCGTCTGTTGCAAATGTACCTTTGCTGGTTACGATTTTTGTGATTTTATTTTTTTCAAAAACAAAATCCTGTACCATTGTCGCCGGATGTATTTCGACCTTTAATTGCTCTAATTCCTGCTTTATAAATTGCATAAATTTTTGAGGATATAAATGTGCATCTCCAGTATAATGAATACCTCCCTGAACATCTGTTTTTGTACCTTTCTCTAATTTTGCAACGGCTGCTGCCGAAAGATAATCAACTTTCAACCCTAATTTTTCAGCTTCCCTTCCTTCAAGAAACATTTCGTGACCCACTTTTTCTGTTTTGTATAACATCAAAAGTCCTTTTTCTTCATAGAAAAAAGAATTGTTATTCTTAGCAAAATCCTGATACAACTCTTTACTCAACAAAGATAAATCCCGTAATGCAGGCATTGCTTTTTCTACGTGTTTTGCATTTGCATGTCTGTAGAATTGTAATCCCCATTTGATTAAATCAGTATCTAATCTTGGTTTTACATAAAATGGACTTTGACTATCAAACATCCATTTCATTCCCTGAGCAATCATGCCGGGTTGTGCCAACGGAATTATATGCGATGGAACTATCATTCCTGCGTTTCCATAGGAGCAACCATCGTCCATCGCAGATTGATCAAAAATAGTCACCTCATATCCTTCTTTAGCAAGATAATAGGCTGAACACAGACCAATTATTCCTCCTCCAATTATACTTACTTTTTTCATTTAAACAGAATTAAAAAATTCATTGAAGGAAGTTACTATTTCTTCCTTCAATGAATCAAAATTTTTATTAGTTTTTAAATCACCTGAAAACCATGTGCATACGGATCATCAGACTCGTCGATCATGATTGTGTTGTAACCGTATACTTTTGCCCAGCCCTGAATACTTGGTACAATTGCAGGAATTTCTCCAATAGAAGTTTCTTCTACAACTCTACCAATAAATTTACTGCCTATATAACTTTCGTGAATAAAATCTTCACCTAATTTAAGTTTCCCTTTGGCATGCAATTGAGCTATTCTTGCCGAAGTTCCTGTACCACAAGGCGAACGGTCTATGGCTTTGTCCCCATAAAAAACCGCATTTCTTCCTGATGAACTTGGATCAAGCGGTTCGCCAGTCCATAACATATGACTTACATCACGGATGGTATCGTTTTGTGGATGGATAAAATAATCCGGATATTTCTCGTTGATTCGTTTACGAACTTCCTGACTAAACTGAATAATTTTGCTGGCAGTAAAATCCTGAATTCCTGAGAAATTTTCCTGCGGATCTACAATCGCATAATAATTTCCGCCATAAGCAACATCAAAAGTAATCTCGCCCAATTCAGGACAATCAATAGTCAAACCTTCTGCTGCCAGATAAGATTTTACATTGGTCAAGCGTACCCAATCTACTTTTCCTAACGTTTGTTGATATTCAATATTTACCAAACCTGCAGGGGCTTCCATTTTTATTTTTCCGGGAACTTTTGGCGTAATTAAACCTTCTTCAATGGCAATAGTAATAGTACCAATTGTTCCGTGACCGCACATTGGCAGACAACCGGAAGTTTCGATAAACAAAATTCCAAAATCATTATCGGGATTACTTGGCGGATATAAAATACTCCCGCTCATCATATCATGACCACGGGGTTCAAACATTAATCCTTTACGAATCCAATCAAATTCTTTTAAAAAATGCTGACGTTTTTCGCTCATATTAGCGCCTACTAAATTAGGACCTCCGCCAGCCACAACTCTCACAGGATTTCCGCAAGTGTGTGCATCTACACAAAAAAAAGTTTTCTTTGCCATTATTATACCTGAGATTTTGTTTGAATATTATTTAGCGTTCTTAAAATTTGCAATGGATTTTCGTTTTGCAATTCTGCCGGTAACAATTCATTAGGCCAATTCTGGTAACTAAATGGTCGCACCCAACGGTATACAGCATGAATTCCAACCGCAGTAAATCTCGAATCAGAAGAAGCCGGATAAGGACCTCCGTGAATCATTGCCGGACAAACTTCAACTCCTGTAGGAACGCCATTAAAAATCAAACGTCCTACGCGGTTTTGCATTGCCGCAACCAGTTTATTATATTCTTTCAATTCGTCTGACTCTCCGATAATTGTTCCCGTTAATTGACCGTCTAATTGACTTACAATTTTCAGTAACTGCTCTTCATTATCGCATTGTACAAGTATTGAAACAGGTCCGAAAACCTCATGACTTAATGTTTTATTCTCTAAAAAAGTTTTTCCATCAACCGTCAAAATCTTCTGCACTCCATAATTAGGAGCTGCTTCGCCTTTGTATTCGGCAATTTTAGAAACTCCATTTTGAGAAATCATTGTTGCAGCACCTTCTTCAAAGCCATTTTTCATTGATGGATGCAACATACAAAATGGTTCAATTTTTTCAATGGCTTTTGCTAATTCTTCTGCAAATTTATTTAACTCAGCTCCTTTAATCCCAATTAACAATCCCGGATTGGTACAAAACTGACCCGCACCAAGGGTAATTGATCCTGCATAAGCCGTTGCCCATTTTTGACTGTTTATTTCTAATGCTTTTGGCAAAAACACTACCGGATTCACACTTCCCATTTCGGCAAAAACCGGAATTGGTTCTGGTCGTTGTGCAGCAAGATCAAATAAAGCTCTTCCGGCACGAATACTTCCTGTAAAACCAACCGCTTTTACTAATGGATGTTTTACCAAACTAGCACCAAGAGTCGTTCCGCCTCCAACAAGATTAGAGAAAACTCCATTAGGCATATTTGTTTTTTCTGCAGCTTTAAGAATTGCTGAGGCTACCATTTCGCCTGTACCAACATGCATCGAATGGCTTTTTACAATTACAGGACAACCTGCAGCTAAAGCAGATGCGGTATCACCACCAGCTGTTGAAAATGCAAATGGAAAATTACTAGATCCAAAAACTACAACAGGACCTAATGGTACCAACATTTTGCGTAAATCTTCTTTTGGAGCAGGAACCCTGTCTGTTATTGCAGTGTCAATTGCAGCCTGAACCCAGCTCCCTTCGGCAAGCATTTGAGCAAACGAGCGTAATTGTCCGACCATTCTTCCTCGTTCCCCCTCTGCCCGACCCATCGGAAAACCGGATTCACTGCAATACTGCACTAACAAATTATCTCCTAAAGCTAAAACTTCGTCTGCAATAGCATTTAAAAAAACGGCTTTTTCAAGACCGGAACAATTCTTATAAGTTCCAAAAGCCTGATTGGCCAACGTAACAGCTTCTTCTATTTCTTCTTGAGTTGCTTCTGTAAAAACCCAAGGATTTTCCTTATCTAACTGCGGATTAAATGTTTTGAATGTTTTTTCTCCGGCAGCTTTAAGTGTATTTCCCACGTAATTTTTTCCTGTAATCATATCTCTTTTGTTTTTTGAATAAATACTTTACAATTCTTAAAAGAAGAAACTTGTAAAACCAATTTTGTTAACCTGTGATTATAAATTTTTATAATCCGGTAATTCTGGTCTTGATTCTAATGATCTGGCAATAATTCCTAAAACGTGTTCTCTCTCAGCTCCACGAAGCGGCAATCTTGGTGCACGAACATTTTCTGTTCCAATTCCTGTTGCTACTTCTGCAAGCTTAATATTCTGAACTAAAAAAGAATTAATATCTAATTCTAATAAAGGTAAAAACCATCTGTATATTTTTAGCGCTTCGTCAATTCGGCCTGCTTTTGCCAATTTGTAAATTGCTACTGTTTCTCTTGGAAAAGCATCTACTAAACCAGAAACCCATCCGTGAGATCCCATTAATAAACTTTCCAGAGCCAATGTATCAACTCCTGATAATATTTTTAAACGATCTCCAAAACGGTTAATCATTCTTGTTACGTTAGAAATATCTCTCGTTGATTCTTTTACAGCCTGGATATTATCAAATTTCAAGATTTCCTCGAACATATCCAATGTAACTTCAATTTTATAATCTACCGGATTATTATAAACCATTATCGGAAGTGAAGTGTTTTTAGCCACTTCAGAGAAAAATGTTACAGTTTCAAAATCAGAAGCTTTATAACGCATTGGAGGTAACATCATCAATCCTTTTGCACCATCTTGTTCTGCAATATTAGCCGCCAAGATTGCTCCGCGCGTAGTTTGCTCCGCAATATTCATGATCACAGGCACTTGATTGTTAACCATTCTCACGGTACCTTTTACTAATTCTCTTTTCTCTTCTTCTAAAAGCGTGCTGGCTTCCCCTAAAGTTCCACCAAGAATTATTCCTTCAACACCTGCGTCTAGTTGTGCTTTTAAGTTAACTTCAAACATTCTGAAGTCTAATTTATCGTCTGCAGTAAATTTTGTAGTTACCGCTGGCATAACGCCTTTCCATTGAATACTCATAATATTGATTTTAATTAGGCCAAAATTATTTATATTGAACAAAGCAAGAGACTAGTAAATTATCTCAAAACAATACTATATTACCCTATATAAGATGCTTATGTAAAAAACAAACTAATATATTGCTATTTTTTTAACTAAATAAAATATATTTGGGTTAACTAACTAACCCAACCATGAAAGTTTTTCCGTTTAAAATCCCAAAATCTGGAGAAGATCCCCTTATATATCAAGAAGATAGAGAAATTGTTTTCTATGATAAACTTCATCAACATGAAGAGATTCAGATTAGTTTTATCGAAAAAGGCGAAGGTGCAATTTTTGCCGGCGACACTATCTCGCATTACAATGAAGGCGATATATTGGTGATTGGCAGCAATTTACCTCATGTTTTTAGAAGTGAAGTACGCGAAAATGAGCCTTCGATTATGCTGACCTTATTTTTTACGACAAACTCATTTGGAAAAGATTTTTTCACCTTAAATACTTTCAAAAACATTCATCCTTTTTTAGAAAGCAGCAAAAACGGTTTTATAATTCATAACGCTCCAAAAAAAATCACCAAATCTTTTAAGAAGCTAAAAAAAGCCGACAATTATCAGCGTTTTATTTTGTTTTTGGAAATTCTGAAATGGCTTTCAAACAATGATAAAGAACTCCTCTCTAATCATTTATACGATAAAAAAATCACGGATAATGAAGGAAAGAGAATGCAGACTGTATTTGAGCATGTGATGACAAACTTTAGCAAAAACATAAATCTGGACGAAATTGCCTCGATTGCCAATATGACTAAAAATGCTTTTTGCCGGTATTTTAAAGTCCGAACGAACAAGTCTTTTTTCCAGTTTTTAATCGAAGTGAGAATTGAGCATGCTTCAAAGCTATTAGCAAACAACAGCGAACTTTCTGTTTTAGAAATTGCCGAATTATGTGGCTTTAACAACATCTCAAATTTCAACAGAAAATTTAAAGAGTTAAAACAAACATCTCCCTTACAATATAGAAAGCTAAACCTGTAAACCACAAAGTTTTTTTTTAACCGCAATGTGCTCAAGACTATTTATAAGATATTTTTCAAGTTTCTTGTTCACTTTTATCTTTGTCAAAGTTTTAAACTTTGACAAAGATTTCGATAAAAGAGGAACTACATTTGAAGAGTCCAAATTAAAAATCTGTTTTTATCCGCGTTTTTACGAAGTAAATCCGTTTTATCTGCGTTACAAAAAGACGCAGATTTAACTGATTCGCTAAAGCGAAAACGCGGATAAAAACGGATTTATTTAAAATTATTAGAAAAAAGACAAAGAAAAACCACAGTCTTGTCATCCTGACAAAAATTGCACTTAAAACAGGAAACCCGACAGGTTTCAAAAACCTGTCGGGTTTGTCAAGGTTTATAAGGTAAAAAAAATATTTAACCGCAAAGGCGCAAAGATTTAATTTTACATTGCGCGTAGAAAACGCAAAGTTCGCAAAGCTAAATCAATACATAGCTTTGCGAACTTTGTGCTTTTATCATAAGCTTGCATAAAAAAACTTGGCGAACTTTGCGTAAACCTTTGCGCCTTTGCGGTAAAAAAAATCTTTTGCGGTAAAAAAAACTATTCTATAGATAGTCTCGTCATAATTGGGTAATGATCTGAGTTTTCAAAATCAGGAAAGCTTTCGAATTGTTTTACTTTCATTTTACTATCTGCAAAAATATAATCAATTCGCGCCGGATAATATTTGAATTTATATGTGGCTCCAAAACCTTCCCCAGCCTCTTCAAAGGCATCTTTTAGTTTTCCTTTTATACTTCGATAAACATACGAAAATGGACTATTATTCATATCTCCACAAATAATAATCGGGTTTTGACATTGCTTGATATTCTCTTTAAAAATTTCAGCTTGTTCTTGCTGTTGTCTAAATCCTTTACTGATTCTGGTATAAATCAATTGCGATTTTTCCTGATTTACATTGTCTATATTATCTGAAATATCACTTACGTCAGGCGAAATCTTAATCGACTGCAAGTGCATATTATAAACTCTGATAACGTCTTTTCCGCGCTTTATATCAGCATAAATCACGTTGTTATCTGACTTAGGAAAAATAATATTTCCTTCATTTATAATAGGGAATTTTGAGAAAATTGCCTGACCGGTTTTAATCTTATTTCCATCAATAAAAATATAGCGATGCGGATATACTTTTAAATCTAAATGTGCAGAATTTGAATATTCCTGGATACACAAAATATCCGGATCTTTTTCGTCAATAAAGGCTTTAATATTTGACGGAATATCGTCACGATCCAACCATTTAAAAACATTAAAAAGACGTACATTATAACTCATTACAGAAAAATCCTTTTCATCAGCCACATATTCTTTCGTCGAGAATTTATAAAATTTACTGATAAACGTAATTCCGGTCAATAACACCAAACCGGATAAAATAAGACGCTTTTTAAACTGAATTGCCCAGTAAATAAAGAACAATCCGTTTAGAACAAAAAAAGCTGGCATAAACAGCGTCAGCACCGATAAAAGCGGAAAACTTTTAGGTGCTAAAAAGGGCAAAATATAGATGCTAAATGTTAGTACAGTCAGAACTATATTCAAAAAGAACATTATTTTATTAAACCATGAAAGGTTTTTCATATTTGTTTGCTAAAAGGATTATTTTCCAGCTTTAAATAAAAACTCTTTTTCTTCTTTTGTCAGACAATCATAACCGGACTGGCTAATCTTGTCTAAAATTTCGTCAATTTGTTGTTGCGTTTTGTCTTTCGTAACAATTCTTGACGTCACTTTTTCTGTAGGTTTTTTGTAATTTTTATGAACTTTTGTGAATGGGGTCGATGGGGATTTTTTAAATAGATTTGTAAAGAAATCAAGCGTTTTGGAAATAATAATGCTCAAATCTGTTCCGTTTTGAAGCAACTTGATGTAAATAAATCCAAAAATAGCTCCGGCTAAATGTGAGATATGCCCGCCGGTATTCTCTAAAAGAAGCTGCATTAAATCTAAAATCAAAATTACAGCTGTGATATGCCAAAGCTTAACATTTCCAAAAAACATTAAACGCACATCCATTAAAGGCTGATACGTTGTTGCTCCAACTAAAATTGCCATAATAGCGGCAGAAGCTCCAACAATAGGAGCCGAAATATTTAAAAAATAAAAGCTCAATGCAAAGACAACTCCAGAGAAAATAGCACTTAAAATGTATAATCCCAGGTATTGCTTTTGAGTAAAAAAGGTTAAAAATAAATTACTGGCAAAGTTTAAAACCATCATATTAAATAACAAATGTAAAAATGATGAATGAAAAAATGCATAAGTTAAAAATGTCCAAGGTTTAAATAAAAACACATTTGGATCTGACGATAATGCAAGCCAATTAGGATAATCGAAGCCTCCACCAGAATATTGGTAGAAAAACACTAATGAAATCAAGAAACAAGCAATGTTCCAGTAAATAACACGCATTGCAATTCCTCCTAATTTATATTGTAGTTTTAAATCGTCCAGAATATTCATAAAAGCTTTTCTTTAGTTTTTATTTTTTATATTAAAGTTAAAAATTAATTCCAACGATTTTGGTTAAACTGATTTTTTTTCCAGTACCACATTATTAAAAATCCAAAGAGCGCTCCACCAATATGCGCATAATGAGCCACTCCATCAGCCATGCCTAAAAATGAGTTTCCTAAAATTCCGAAGAAACCATCGTATAGAAGCATATAAACCGGTACAAAATATTTTGCTTTAATTGGGATAGGAATAAACATAATTCCAAGTTCAGCATTAGGAAACATAAAAGTAAAAGCAACAAGCAATCCATATATTGCTCCAGATGCACCAACTACAGTACCCAAATAAGCTTGTGTAAAATGTTTAAATTCAGAAACTGACAATATTTGCTGCCATCTTGTATCTATTTTACCATCATTTAATAAGCTCAGAATTTCCGTTTTCTGAAAACCATTAGCTAATAAAACATTCAGACCATCCTGGTAAAAATAATAATTAACTGCAAAATTTATCAGCGCCGAACCTAATCCACATGAAATATAGAAAAACAAGAATTTCTTTCCTCCCCAAAAATGTTCCAAAGTTGACCCAAAGGAATACAATGCAAACATATTAAATGCAATATGAGCAAATCCGCCATGCATAAACATATGTGTAATTGGCTGCCAAAATTTGAATCCGGGATTTTCAGGAAAAAAAAGCGCTAAATACTCATAAGAAACCGGTACTAATTGAGCACCAATAAAAAAGATGATATTGATTATCAATAATTGTTTTACTACGGGAGTTATTTTCATCATAAGGCAAACTTTTTATCTATATCTTCAACACGCATGGTGATGAATGTTGGTTTTTGAAAAGGTGAAATATTTGGATCTTTACAGGCAAATAATCCGTTTACTAAATTATCCTGCTCTTTTTCGGTTAAATAAGATCCCGTTTTAACCGCTAAACTTTTAGCCATAGATTTTGCAATCGTATCATTCTGACTGTAACTATTGGCTGGAATTCCGTCTTGCAAATCACTCAACAATTGTTCTATTACAAGAGAAACTTCACTTTCTGTAATATTTACCGGAATTCCCGAAATGACAATATGATCTGTTTGAGCTTCATCAAAAACAAAACCTGTTGTTTCTAAAGAAGGTTTTAATTCCTCAATTAATTCCATTTCGCCTGACGAATAAAACAAATTCAACGGAAACAATAATTGCTGACTTGATGCTTGATTAACAGTCATATTCAACAAAAATTGTTCGTACAAAATACGCTGATGTGCACGTTGCTGATCAACAATAACCATTCCTGATTTTATTGGCGAAACAATATATTTTTTATGAATCTGATACGTTCCCTGACTCGCTTGTTCTACTTCATTATCATTAAATAGTGACGAAGTAACTTCTTCATTTTCGAATGTAAAAGGTGAACTTTCGGCATTTTCCGTATCCAGACCTACATACAAACTTTCCCAACTAGCCGTAGGTTCTACTCTTTTAGAATATCCGCCGGAATAGGAATTTGATCCTGAGCTATAGCCTGAACCTGAACTCGATCCTGAGCCTGAACTTGATTTCGAATAATGCTGATTTGTTTTATCATCGGTAAACGGATTAAAAGTTCCATCAACCTGAATAGTTGGAGTTTCAGCTTCTAAATCTTTATAATGATAAGGTGTATCTAAATTTGCATCTCGATCAAAATCCAGAACCGGCGCTACATTAAACTGTCCTAAACTATGTTTTATAGAAGCTCTTAAAATAGCGTATAAAGCCTGTTCATCATCAAACTTGATTTCTGTTTTGGTTGGATGAATATTAATATCGATCGTATTTGGCGGAACTTGCAGATATAAGAAATAACTTGGCTGAGAACCGTCTTTCAAAAGTCCGTCATAAGCTGCCATTACTGCGTGATGTAAATAACCGCTTTTAATAAAACGATCGTTTACAAAAAAGAACTGTTCGCCTCTGTTTTTCTTGGCAAATTCAGGTTTACAAACAAATCCCTGAACGTTTATAATCTCTGTATCTTCGTTAACTGGAACCAATTTTTCATTGGTTTTACCAGACATTATACCAACAATTCGCTGACGATAACCTGCCGCAGGCAAATTATACATTTCGCTTCCGTTATGATAAAATGTAAAATGAATATTTGGATGCGCCAAAGCTACTCGCTGAAATTCATCCATTACATGACGAAATTCAACTGTATCTGATTTTAAAAAATTACGACGCGCCGGAATATTAAAAAATAAATTTTTAACCGCAAATGATGTTCCTTTTGGTAAAACAGCAACTTCTTGCGATACAAATTTACTTCCTTCGATTATAATATGTGTACCAAGTTCATCCTGATCTTGTTTGGTTTTCATTTCCATGTGCGCAATTGCGGCAATAGAAGCCAAAGCTTCTCCACGGAAACCTTTGGTATGAAGCGAGAACAAATCTTCTGCCTGACGTATTTTTGAAGTTGCATGACGCTCAAAACACAAACGAGCATCAGTAACATTCATTCCCATTCCGTTATCGATCACCTGAACCAACGATTTTCCAGCGTCTTTAATGATCAATTTAATATCAGTTGCTTTAGCATCAACAGCATTTTCTAATAGCTCTTTTACTACTGAAGCTGGTCTTTGAACCACTTCTCCAGCGGCAATTTGATTAGCAACATGATCAGGAAGTAATTGAATAATACTCGACATTAAGAAATTTGGGTTAAAGGTTGTCCTCTGATTTTAACAAAACACAGTCTGTAAAAACCTCAGGGTAATATTATTAATTCAATCATGATTTTGAAAAACCATGGTGTACAAATTTAATGAATTTCTGTTGGGTTTTAGAATAACAGCTATCATAAAAAAAACAAAAAACCTGCACTATTTTACAAAGTACAGGTTCTTAGTATTTTTAAAACAAATGTGCTTTATTCCTTCTCAATTTTTTTTGGTGTATCTTCTATTCGAAGTGCACCTGAAGTCAATAATGGTTGATGAAACGGATGTGACATTGAAGCTTGTTGACGAATATAAGCCATTTTTATTGCTGCAATTGCCGCTTCAGTTCCTTTGTTTCCGTGAATCCCTCCACTTCTATCAATAGATTGTTGCATGTTATTGTCTGTTAAAACACAAAAAATAACAGGAATATCAGTCTGAACATTCAAATCTTTAATTCCTTGTGTTACACCTTCGCACACAAAATCAAAATGTTTGGTTTCTCCTTGAATTACACATCCAATTACAATAACCGCATCTACATTTTGCGTCTGTAACATTTTCTTTGCCCCATAAATCAACTCAAAACTTCCCGGAACATTCCAACGAATAATTTGCTGTTGCGGTACATCACAATCAATTAAGGCATCAAAAGCGCCATTGTAAAGTCCTTCTGTTATAGTTTCGTTCCACTCAGAAACAACAATCCCAAATCGAAAGTCTTTCGCATTTGGGATCGTGTTTTTATCGTATTCTGATAAATTTTTATTTTCAGTAGCCATCAGTAATATTTTAGATTTTTGATTTTAGAATTTAGATTCTTAAATACAAATCTACAATCTTAAATCTAAAGTCTAAAATTTTTATTGTGCTAATCCAATCAATACATCAACAGAAGCTGCTTCTGGAGTTGCATCGAAGTTTTCTTTAATATCTGTTAAATACTTGATAGCATCTTCTTTTTGACCTAAAGCCAAAGCTGTTTTACCTGCTTTTAACAAGAAACGAGGTGTTGTGAAATCATTTTTATTAGATTCAGCAGCTTTTACATAATAGTCTAAAGCTTCTTTTTGTTGGTTCTTTTGAGAATAAGCATCTCCAATTGCACCAATTGCCAAAGCACCAACGATAGCTTCTTTTGATTTAAAGTTACCTAAGTATTTAATTGCGTCATCGTATTTACCAATGTTCAAAGATGCAATACCAGCATAATAGTTTGCCAAGTTTCCTGCATCAGTTCCTGAATATTCGTCAGCAATTTTAACGAATCCGAATTTTCCTTCAGAACCATTCAAAGCCAATTTATATAATGAATCGCTTGCTACACCATTTGTTGCTTTTTCAAAATTTTGTTGAGCAACAAACATTTCGCTTGCAGCTTCATTTTGTTTAGGAGCTTCAATAAATTTTTGGTAAGCCAAATATCCAATAGTAGCAACCGCAATACCAGCAACTAAACCAATAATGATTTTTTGGTTTTTAGCAACCCAATCCTCAGTTTTTGAAGCGGTTTCGTCTAATTTTGAGAACACACCAGCCGTTGTACTATCCTTTTCGTCAATGATTACTTGTTGTTCTTCTGTAACAACATCTTTAACTTCTTTTTCTTTTGGTGTTTTATATCCTCTTTTATTATAAGTAGCCATTTCAAATTAATTTAGTGAACGGCAAAAATAAAATTTTTATTGAAACTAACGTAAAAAAAATCAATTTTATCTCTGTTTTAAAAAAATAATTTACTAAACGGCAGCTTCTTCACTAATTCAACGAAAATAATTCATCTAGAAATGCGCCAAAAGCCTATTGTATAAATATTTTTAAATAATTTGCACTCTTAAATTTCAGCAAAATAATAGAGCCCAAAATATATAAAATGAATTTCAAAGCAGGAGAAGTATTAATTCAGGAAATTGAACATACTAAAAAAATACCATTTAGACTTGAAGATTTAGTCACAATACCAATTTTTACTTTTACAGCCGTGGTATTAATAATTCTAATAAAACCTTCAAAAGATATCCAAATCAACAACTATCAAGAATTATATTATTATTTCATCATACCAATTCTCACATTCTTTTATCTTCTTTTAACCTTAGGAAGAATCCTAATTAGATGGTTTAATACCAGAGCAACAAAATTCTTCTTAACAAATCAAAGAATAATTTTTTGCGACTCACATTCTAAAATAATCAACGAAAGTTTCGAATTAGAAAACTTAATTTTAAATTATAGAGAAAAAGCAAATGATTATGGGTATATTATTATTGGAGAACCAGAATCAATAGCGGGAAGCTCCACTGATTCATTTACATTTAGCCGTGGAATCAATTTTTTTGAAGATAAAAATGTAATGTATAATATTCCAAAAGTAAAATCTGTTTTTGATTTAATAATAAAAACAAAAAGTAACCTTATAAAAGACAAGTAGCAATCCAAAATCGTAAATTTGCGAGCTTTCTTTTTTTAAATTTTATCATCCGGGTAATCAAAAATGCATTTAAACAAAATTTCTTTATTCAATTATAAAAATTTCTCCGAAGTCAGTTTTGATTTTGACCACAAGATCAATTGTTTTGTGGGTAAAAACGGAATTGGAAAAACCAATGTGCTTGATGCTATTTATCATTTGGCTTACGGAAAAAGTTATTTTAATCCGTTAGCGGTGCAAAATATCAAACATGGTGAGGAGTTTTTTGTAATAGATGCCGAATTAGAAAAAAACGACAGAACTGAACAAATCGTTTGCAGTTTAAAAAAGGGACAAAAGAAGGTTTTAAAAAGAAACGGAAAAGCATATGATAAATTTTCAGATCATATTGGATTTATTCCGCTTGTAATTATTTCTCCGGCAGATCGCGATTTAATTGTTGAAGGAAGCGAAACACGCCGTAAATTTATGGACAGTGTGATTTCGCAATTAGATTCTACTTATCTGCATCAGCTTATTCAATATCAAAAAATAATTGTACAGCGAAATGCATTGCTAAAGTATTTTGCCCTGAATCATACTTTTGACAATGATACCTTATCTATATATAATGAGCAGCTAAATAGTTACGGACAATCTATTTTTGAAAAACGAAAAGATTTCCTGGAACAGTTTATACCTATATTTAATATACATCATCAAACTATAACCGGATCTGAAGAAACGGTACAATTGGTTTATGAAAGTCATTTGTTCGAAAAAGATTTATTGACACTGCTACAGGAAAATATCAATAAGGATCGAGCGTTGCAATATACAAGTGTCGGAATCCATAAAGATGATTTATCATTTGAAATTGATTCACATCCGATAAAGAAATTTGGTTCACAAGGTCAGCAGAAATCTTTTTTGATTGCTTTGAAATTAGCGCAATTTGAGTTTTTGAAAAAACAAAGCGGTGTAAAACCGCTGTTATTATTCGATGATATTTTTGACAAATTAGACGAAAATCGCGTTGCCAAAATAATTGAAATGGTAAATAGCGAAACTTTCGGTCAGCTTTTTATTTCAGACACACATCCGGAACGCACTGAAACGATTGTAAAATCGACGCATCAGACTTATAAGATGTTCAATTTAGGATAAGATTTTTTTTGCCACGAATTACACAAATTTTCTCGAATTTTCTTTGTCTAAAATAATGTAGCCGCAGATTTAAGCTTTGACAAAGTTTTGAACTTTGTCAAAGCTAGACAGTAAACAGCTATTTAAAAAATTCGCGCTAATTTGTGGAATTCGTGGCAAACTATTTTTTTCACTTTCTATTATGAACTCTAAAATTGAAAAATCACTACTTTAGCAATTATATTTTAAAATTCAGTCTCATGAGATTTCCTAAATTTTTATTACTAATAGTTTCAGTTGTATTAATTTCTTGCAACGAAAAGAAAGATAATTCTTTTCAGGAAATTGCTCCGAAAGATTTTGCTGAGAAAATTAAAACAACCGAAAATCCTCAAATACTTGATGTTCGAACTCCTGAAGAATTCGAATCAGAACATATTAACAATGCCGTAAATATAAACTGGAATAGTGATGATTTCACTACAAAAGTAGCTGGTTACAATAAATCAAAACCCGTTTTTGTTTATTGCTTAAGTGGCGGAAGAAGTAAAAAAGCGGCTGCAAAACTAAATGAATTAGGCTTTACTACTATTTATGAATTAGAAGGAGGAATCATGAAATGGAATGCAGAGGGATTATCTAATCCTTCTACAGCTCAAGTGGGAATGACAATGAATGATTTTAATGATTTATTAAATACAGACAAAAAAGTTTTAATTGATTTCTACGCTGAATGGTGCGGCCCATGCAAACAAATGGAACCGTATCTTTTGAAAATGCAAAAAGAAATGGCTGACAAAGTGGTTATCATTCGTATTGATGTTGACAAAAACAAAACCTTGGCAACTCAAATGAAAATTGACCAGCTTCCTACTATGGTTTTATATGAAAACAAAGCGGTACAAAAAAAATTGATTGGTTACATCAGCGAACAAGACTTAAAAAAACAACTGCAATAATATAACGAATATGCTAACGAAAGAATCATTGCAATTTTTAGACGATTTAAAAAGAAACAACAACAGAGATTGGTTTCAGGACAACAAAAAACGATACGAGGTTTTCAAAAAAGACTATCAACAATTAGTTAGTGATTTCCTGGATGTGATGAAACCTCTTGATCCGTCATTAGAATTACTGGAAGTTAAAAACTGTACTTTCAGAATCAATCGAGACATTCGATTTTCTAAAGACAAATCTCCTTATAAAGCACATCTTGGCATTTGGATGTCTTGCGGAACTAAAGGCTTAAACCGTGCAGGATATTATGTTCATATAGAAAATGGCGCCAGTTTTATTGCGGGAGGATTTTATTCGCCTGAGGCAGATGATTTAAAAAAAGTACGTAAAGAAATTGCTTTTTTCCATGATGATCTGGAAGCTATTTTAGCCGACAAAAACTTCAAAAAAGAATTCGGAAGTTTGGAAGTAACCGAAACCAATTCGCTTAAAAATCCACCTAGAGGTTACGAAAAAGAACATCCGGCAATTGAATTTTTAAAATTGAAAAGTTTTATCACAACTCAAAAATATGATATTTCTGAAGTGACTCAAAAAGATTTTGTTGCCAAAATGAGCAAGAAATTAATCGCTTTAAAACCATTAAACGAATTCATCAATCGTGCTTTAGATACTGACGAATTTTAAAAAAATTATAAAAAGGTTGCCACGAATTACACAAATTTTGTGTAATTCGTGGCAAAAAAATCATCGAATGAAAAGAAAAATACTTTTTCTGGGAGAATCTTATCGTGCTGATGCCATTACATGGATGAAAGGCCTGAAAGAATTTGGCGATTTTGAAATCTGCACTTGGGAACTTCAAACTCCAAATAACTCGAAACTTAATAGATTCAAACGAATTTTAGAATACGCCTTCTCTCCTATTTCTATTCGAAAAACAATTCGACGAGAAAAACCTGACATGATTATTGCCGAAAGAACGACCAGTTATGGTTTTCTTGCTGCAATTTCAGGCATGCATCCAATTGCGGTTGCACAGCAAGGCCGAACTGATTTATGGCCTGAAGGTTCTGTATTATTACCATTTAAGAAAATCATTCAGAAACATGCTTTCAAAAAAGCTGATTTAATTCACGCCTGGGGTCCTGTAATGACGATTTCGATGAAAGCAATTGGTGTCGATATGAATAAAGTTCTGGTCATCCCAAAAGGAATTGACTTATCACTTTTCTCTTCTTCTGTTAATAATTCGAATAAAATTGAAGCTATTGTAACACGATCTTTGCAACCGGAATACTGCCATGATTCTATTTTGAAAGCTTTTGCAATTCTTAACCAAAAAGGAATCGACTTTTCATTGACCATTGTTGGTGACGGAACACGATTGCAATTTTTAAAAGATTTAGCCAAGGAATTACAAATCGAAAACAAAGTAATTTTCACAGGAAGAATCCCGAATACTGAACTTCCTAAATTGTTACAACAATCGAACATATATATAAGTATGCCAATTACAGAGGGCGTTTCGGCATCTTTATTTGAAGCAATGGCTTGCAGTTGTTATCCGGTAGTTTCGGATATTGCAGGAAATCAAAGCTGGATCAAACATCGCGAAAACGGACAGTTAATTGAAATTGATAATATCGAAATGCTGGCCGAAGAACTTATTTGGTCTTTCGAAAATACCGAATCTCGAAATAATGCTATTTTACAAAACAGAAAATTTGTAGAAGAAAACGCGAATTACGATATTAATATGAAGGTAATTGCAGATAAATATCATGAGTTGCTTTCAAAATAATTAACCACAAAGTCCGCAAAGATTTACGCAAAGCTCCCAAAGATGGTAAATATAGCCAATGGTTTCAACCATTGGGACACAATGAATTTATCACGATATACATCCCAAGGTTAAAACCTTGGGCTATGTTTTTTTTTCACAAGGTTATTTAGACAAAGCTTTGCGAACTTTGTATTTGCTGAACATCCAAACAGATAAAAACCTTGCGTACTTTGCGGTAAAAAACCATATTCTATTCACCTTGTAACTTTTCTTACATCTCAACGTCATACTGTTGTAGAAAATTGTTTAATTTAATCTAAAACAGAGATGAATAACAGAAGAAATTGGTTAAAACAAATAGGTTTAGGCACGATAGGATTAGGCTTTTGTCAATTTGAAACATTTGCAAATCCCACCAAAGAATTCATTTTACCCGATTTTGATGATTCTCCAGTATTACTTCGATCAAATGAAAACCCTTATGGTCCGTCTCCGTTAGCTCGTGCTGCAATGACAAAAACTGTTAATACCAGTAATCGATACGGCTGGAAACTTTGGCCAGAATTAATCACCCTCATTGCTAAAAAAAATAATGTTGCAGACAACAATATTACATTAGGCGCAGGTTCAACTGAAATTTTAGATCTAGTACTTCAATACACGGCATCCAAAAAAGGCAATTTTATAATGGCCGAAACCACTTTTGATTATTGGACCGCTCCTTATGAAAAATTAAGACTTAAGAAAATCATGGTTCCATTAACCAAAGATAAA
Organism: uncultured Flavobacterium sp.; assembly: GCF_963422545.1. NCBI lineage: Bacteria > Pseudomonadati > Bacteroidota > Flavobacteriia > Flavobacteriales > Flavobacteriaceae > Flavobacterium > uncultured Flavobacterium sp. The sequence continues at coordinate 71,594 of NZ_OY730261.1, read as the reverse complement.
AAACATGATCTACCTGCCATGTTGAAAGCTATTGATTCAGAAACTAAAATGATTTATATCTGTAATCCTAATAACCCAACAGGAACAATTTGCAATCGAGAAGAATTGGTTTCTTTTATAAATGAAGCCTCAAAAAAAGCAATCGTTTTTGTTGACGAAGCTTATATCGATTTTACAAAAGAACAATCCTTAAGCGATCTGGTTATAGAGAATAAAAACATTATTATTACCAAAACCTTTTCAAAAATGTATGGTTTGGCGGGCGCTCGCGTTGGTTATGCGATTGCACATTCATCAACAATCGATGAAATTAACACCTTGAAGTCAACTCCAAATATGTCTGTTAGTGTTGTATCAACTGCAGCTGCAATGGCATCCTTAAATGATGAGGATTTCATTCAAAAAGTATATGTTACAAATCAAGAAGTAAAAAAATATACGATAGATCAACTTATTCAACTAAATTTAACCTGTATTCCGTCTTACTCAAATTTCGTTTATTTCTCTTTAGAAAATTATAAAAAAGATTATTTCAAACAATTGGAAGATCATAATATTCAAGGAACCAGAATCTATGAAGAAAACGGAAAATGGACCAGAATTACAATAGGAACTTTGAAAGATATGCAACGATTTATTGCCGCTCTAAAATAAGGCCCAAAATACTTAACAGCCTACGGTAGTAAAAACTCCAACAGGCTTAATTGCTTTTCCTTTTTCAGCAGGTTTTGATAAGTACAGCGTTGGGCTCGAAGCATTATAATGACTGGCAGTATCAATAATTAAATCTAATTTATTATCATCATCAAGATCTCCACCAAAAATTATTTTAATCATTTGGTCGTCAAAATTTTTCTTGGCGACCAAGAGTTCTGTAGTTTCCTTCCCATCAACAACAGTTTTTAGGTATAATTTATAATTCGAAACTACAATCCAATCAGAATCTGGTGCTTCTTTTTTCTTTTTTCCTGTTGCAAACAAAGTATATTCGATGCCTTTGAAATTAAATTTAAAACTTTCTTCAGGATAAATATTCTCCGGTATTTTGACACTTGATATATTTCCGTCAACAAAATAAGGAAGTTTCTCAATTAAAATCACGCAAGTATCTTTTACCGAAGCACTAACTTCCCAACCTGTTTTATCTTCCTCATTATCATCAATTATAGGATCGTTTACACGTTTAAAAGCCACTTTAGTTTCTGAAAGCGAATAATCATTATTGTTTTTAAAAAGACCAAACCAAGTTTTCTTATCATAATTTTCTTCAATTTCATCATAATGAAATGTTGCCAGCTGAATAATTTTAACTGGCAAAGTACTATCAACCGGAAAAGAAAAATCTTCTTTTACAGGATTGTTGACAGCAAGTTTGGATTCCTTAATGGAATCTTTACTTACTTCACTTTTTATTGCCGTTTCTGCTTTTGATTTATTACAACTGAGAAATTGAAAAATTACAATTAAAAAAAATAATGTTTTAAAGGCTACTTTCATCGATTTGGTTTTGTTAGTAAAAGGGAACCAAACATACAAAAGAAAATATCAATACTATGAGGTTAATGTAAAAATTGAATTACGAAATTGAAAATTTTTCATTACGAAAACTTATTAAAAGCATTTGAAAAGGAATTAAAATTTCAACTCGATATTTTACCAAAATCTAACTCAAATAAATTATAATCCTTACTTTTGAGCTCAGAATTATCCCAAAGTTTCGGGATTCAAAAAGCCTTTTATTTATGGAAATCCAATCCAATTTTTCTTTAAAAAACTACAATACTTTTGGCATTGAAGCCAGCGCAAAACAATTCGTTGCGGTTCATTCGGTTGAAGAACTAAAAACCATTTTAGCAGAAAACAAAAACAAGAAAAAATTTATTTTAGGAGGCGGAAGTAATATGCTTTTAACTAAAGATATTGACGCTTTGGTAATTCATATTGATTTAAAAGGCAAAAAAATCATCAAAGAAGATGACGATTCTGTTTGGGTAGAAAGTCAGGCTGGCGAAACCTGGCACGATTTCGTATTGTGGACAATCGATAATAATTTTGGAGGTTTAGAAAACATGTCCCTGATTCCGGGAAATGTTGGAACAACTCCAATTCAAAATATTGGCGCATACGGAACGGAGATAAAAGATACTTTTATTTCTTGCGAAGCTATAAACATTGAATCGCGGGAATTGAAAACTTTCATCAACGCTGAATGCAATTTTAGATACAGAGAAAGCATCTTTAAAAATGAAGTTAAAGATCAATATATCATTATATCTGTAATTTATAAATTGACCAAACGCAATCATAAAATCAATACTTCATACGGAGATATTACAGCTGAATTGGCTAAAAACAACATTACAAACCCAACTTTAAAAGATGTGAGTAATGCTGTAATTGCCATTAGACAAAGTAAATTACCAGATCCAAAAGAACTGGGAAATAGTGGTAGTTTCTTTAAAAACCCAATTTTATTAAAATCTGATTTTGAAAAGATCCATCAGAAATTCCCTGAAATGAAATATTATGAAGTTTCGGAAACTGAAGTAAAAGTTCCGGCGGGTTGGTTAATTGAGCAAGCAGGATTTAAAGGAAAACGTTTTGGCGATGCCGGAGTTCATAAAAATCAGGCTTTGGTTTTAGTAAATTACGGAAATGCAACGGGACAGGAAATTTTAGCGGTTTCGAAAGATGTTCAGAAAACAGTTTTTGAAACTTTCGGAATTCATATTGAAGCAGAAGTTAATGTGATTTAGAAGAAAAAATAGTCACAAATTATACTTATTTTTCACTAATTTTAATAGAAACTGTCAGACTGATCGAAGTCGAAGTCCTTTACTGACTGTAAAACATTTCGACTTCGCTCAATGTGACAATTGAAAAAGCAAAACAATGTATACACCTGACTTATATAAAGACGAAGATCCTGAATCGATCAGAACTTTTTTGAAAGAAAATAGTTTTAGTATTCTGATCAATCAAACTCACGGAAAATTGTGTGCTACTCATATTCCGATTGAGCTTGAAGTAAATGCTGATGGTAAAGAAATTCTGCAGGGACACCTTTCGAAACTTAATCCGCAAGCAGAAGGTTTTGCCGAAAACGATCAGGTTTTAGCTGTTTTTACAGGTCCGCATAGTTACATTTCTCCCTCTTGGTATGATCATGAAAATGTACCAACATGGAACTATATAGCCGTACATGTTTACGGACGAATTAAGATTGTTGATGAAGCAACTTCTATAGAACAACTTAAAAAATTGGTCGATAAATACGAAGCCAATTCTGTAAATCCGGTTCGTGTCGAGAATTTATCGGCAAAAACAATGCGCGAAGCCAAAGGAATTGTTGGTTTTGAAATTGAAATTGATGAGATTCAGGCTACCAAAAAACTATCCCAAAACAGAGACGATCATAATTATAAAAATATAATTTCGGAATTAGAAAAAAGCGAAAACCCTCAGGCTATTGCTGTTGCGAAAGAAATGTCGAAATGCAGAAAGTAAATCGGCTTTAGCCATTGAAATCTAGGAATTCATAAGTACATTTGCACTCGCAAGATTCAGAAATTAAAAGACATTAAAATCAGATGCTTATAACTTTATTTTACTTCTTTATTGCTATTGTTGTTATTCAAATTTTCTATTACTTAGGTGTTTTTGGAAAATTTGCCTTTAGTAAACCACAAGATATTACATTAAAAAAACTACCCGTTTCAGTAATTGTGTGTGCTAAAAATGAAGAAGAAAATGTTAAAAAATTCATCCCGTTATTAGCAGAACAAGATTATCCTGATTTTGAAATTGTTTTAATTGACGATGCTTCAAGCGATGAAACACTAGAAGTTTTTGAAGAATTCGAAAAACGATACTCCAACATTCGCCTGGTTAAAGTACAAAATAATGAAGCCTTTTGGGGAAACAAAAAATATGCATTGACATTAGGTATCAAAGCTTCTAAAAAAGAGTACTTGCTATTTACAGATGCGGATTGTTACCCAACTTCAAAAAATTGGATTACTGCTATGACTTCGCACTTTACAATGAACAAAACTATTGTTTTGGGTTACGGTGGTTATGAAAAAATAGAGCGTTCGTTATTAAATAAAGTTATTCGTTTTGAAACTGTTTTAACAGCAGTACAATATTTTTCGTGGGCAAAAATAGGACTTCCGTACATGGGAGTTGGACGAAATCTTGCTTACAAAAAAGAAGAGTTTTTTAATGTAAATGGTTTCATAGATCATATTCAGGTTCGTTCCGGTGATGACGATTTATTTATCAATCAAGCTTCAAACAAGTCAAATACTGCAATTTCTTATACACCCGAAAGTTTCACTTATTCAAAACCAAAGGAAACTTATAAAGAATGGTTTACTCAAAAAAGAAGACATGTTTCTACTGCAGAACATTATAAGTTTTTTGATAAAATGCAATTGGGGCTGTTCTTTAGCACACAATTATTATTCTTTTTATTAGTTATTCTTTTATTAGCATTCCAGTTTCAATGGATTGCTGTATTGGCTATTTTGGCGACACGTTACACTGTTGCCTGGACAGTAATTGGATTTTCTGCCGGAAAATTAAAAGAAAAAGATATTAAAGTTTGGTTTCCAATTGTAGAAATCATGCTTATATTCACGCAAATTAATATCTTTATAACTAATCTCTTTTCAAAACCTGTACATTGGAAATAAATTCTAAAATAGAAAAAGCAAAAAAAGGTGACCAAATTGCCTTTACTTTTTTATTAGATTATTACTGGAATGAGGTGTACGGCTTCATGCTAAAACGTACCGAAAACGAAACTACTGCCGAAGATATTACCATCGAAACTTTCTCAAAAGCTTTTGATAAAATAGCCACTTACAATTCTGAATTTCAATTCAATACCTGGTTAATTGCAATTGCAAAAAACGTGTACATTGATTTACTTCGAAAAAAGAAAACCAATCTTTTTATAGAAATCACTGATTCCGAAGACCAACAGGCATACAACATTGCCGACACTACTCCATCTGCTGAAGATGCTTTAATTAAAGAGCAAAACCTCTCCCGACTGCTTCTTTGCATCAAAGAATTAAAACCCCACTATCAGGAAGTAATTCACTTACGTTACTTTCAGGAAATGACTTATCAGGAAATCGCCTTGAAGATTAATGAGCCTCTGAGCAACGTAAAAGTGAAATTACTTCGTGCTAAAAAATTATTAGCAGAAATCATCGAACGTAATAGATAATTTATTATCTTTAGTTAAAGAACAAAATATTAACATATTTTTTCTTAAAAAAATATGTTATTCACATACTAAAATAACAACACCTACGTTGTTAGCTAAAACCAAAACCTTATTGCTTATGATTTAAAGTTACTTAACCTTAAAATCCAAAAATCATGTCTAAATCAAACATCTACGAAACCACTTGGACCAACCTTGTTTTCGAAAACAAAAACAAAGAGTACGGCGCGTATCAATTACGCCAGGAGAATTCCAAAACAACAATTACAGCTCTATTTATGGGACTGCTATTACTTGCTGGTCTGGGAACTGCATCGATGTTGATTAATATGTTGAGAAAACCTACTATTGTAGAAAACACTCCTCCTCCATTTGACCCGCATGTTGTCGTTGTAAATGTAGACCCAAATGTTGTACCACCACCCGCACCACCTGCGCCACCCGTACAACAACAAACTACAGCTCCGGCAACAGATTTAAGTCAATTAACACATCCTGTTGTGGTTACAACTGATCAGGCCGTAGACAACATTGCCAAAAACCATGAAAATGCTCCTGTTGTTGACAATGCTACTCCTGGAACAGGAACTATAGAGAATGTTATACCTGGAAATACAGGCATCGGTGATCCAACTGCACCAACTATTGACACAAATGCCCCAGTAAATTCAGCTATTTTAGACAAATTACCAGAATTTCCTGGAGGAATGAATAAGTTTTATACTTATGTAGGAAACAATTTCAACAGACCAGAGCTGGAATCTGAAAAAGTATTAAAAGTATATGTTTCGTTTGTGATCGAAAGAGACGGTTCTATAACTGATATCATGGTAAAAAACGATCCAGGTTACGGAATGGGTAAAGAAGCTATCAGAGTATTAAAATCATTAAGAACAAAATGGAGTCCGGGAATCCTAAACGGAAAAGCAGTAAGAACTGCATACAATCTTCCGATAACGATAAAAACCGAATTAGAATAATAGATATCAAAAAGCAGAACTTAGGTTCTGCTTTTTTTATGATTTTTATTGAGCCATTAAGAAGTTAAAAGTCAAACTTAATTTTTCTTAATCTCTTAATGGTTAGAACTACAATTACTTTTTATTTTAATTACTTTTACACTTCCTAAAAAAGGAAAAAAAATTGTAATTACATTAAAAACTAAAAAATGGGAATATTTTCAGCTATTCTTGGCAACGCTGGTTCAGTAAGTCAAGATGATTTACTTAAAAAATACGGACAGCTTTTAAGTGACAATGAAGAAATTGAAATGGGTTTTAAATTAATCCGTGACACTTTTATCTTCACTAACAAAAGATTAATCTTGGTTGATGTACAAGGAATAACGGGCAGCAAAACCGAATACAAATCAATTGCATACAAAAGCATTACTCGATTTAGTGTAGAAACTGCAGGAACTTTTGATCTTGATGCTGAATTAAAAATTTGGGTTGCCAGCGAATTGCAGCCAAGTATCGTAAAACAATTCAATAAATCTGTAAATGTTTATGATGTACAAAAAGTATTAGCTTATCACGTTTTAGGTTAATCTTAAAAATAAAAAAACCGACAAATTTTTGAAACTTGTCGGTTTTTATTTTTCTATCAGAAATTATTATTTCTTTTTAGTTGTTGTCTTTTTAGTCGTAGCTTTTTTAGCCGGTGCAGTATTTACAATCTTTTGTTGCACATAAGGCTTATACAAACCATCATTCTCTGCACGTTTTTTAGCATCATCAGCACGTTGTTTTGAATCAGGGTGAGAACTCATCATCTGGTCAATAAATGAAGATTCAGTCCCTTCGCTCATTTTAGCTAAAATTCTAAACGCAGATTCTTCAGCATTTACATTATAACCATTCTTTTTCAAGAAATTATAAGAAAACAAATCGGCTTCAGCTTCTTGTTTACGGCTAAATTTACTATCAATAATAGAACTTCCAATTTTTCCTAATTGGCTATCTGTAACACTTGCAACCGTTGTTGATTGCGAAGCTGCAGCATCCATTAATGCTTCTTTTTTGTAAGCCGCTTTTATAGCATCTTGCGAATCATGATTTGCAACGTGACCAATTTCGTGACCAATTACAGCAAGCAACTCATTGTCATCCATAATATCCATTAAACCAGTATATACACGAACACTTCCATCTGCAGTTGCAAAAGCATTTACTTCTTTTAATTTGTATACTTTATAGTTTAAAGTATAACCTTCACCAGCAGTATATTTTCCAAAAACCCTATTCAATCTTAAAGTATAAGGATCAGTTGCAGCTGCAACCTCATGTTCTTTATCCATTTTCTCAACTGCCGCTTTAGACAGCGCAGCTGCATCAGCATTACTAAATGTAAAACCTGTAATTCCTTTTTGAACAGCTCCTATTGCTTTATCTCCAAAATTAATTTGCGCATTCATTCTAGTAAAACCAAAAGTGGCAAATAAAACTCCCAATACAATTAATTTCTTTTTCATATTTTTTATTATTACAATTTAACAACAAATGTAGTACAACATCAGTACCGTTTTAATTCAGTTAAGGTTATTTTTTTAACAAATAAAGATATAAATTTTAAACGAGTAAAAATCAGCCTTTTAACACAATTATTCATCTTATTTAAATTAACAAACAAAAAATAAGTGTTTCAGCCCACATCGTGATTTAAAAACAATAATTTAACATCAACATAAAATTATCATCAAAACAGACTTTTATAAATCTTGAACAAATCAATTCCAAATTAAATCTTAAACGAATCTCCAAATAAACTACATTGCTTATCTTTGTACTTTGAATTTTGATATATGGAAACAGTCATTGAAAATATACCAACTGGAAAACCTAAATGGTTAAAAGTAAAACTTCCAATTGGACAAAAATATACTGAACTTCGTGGTTTAGTTGATAAATACAGCCTAAATACTATTTGCACCTCTGGAAGCTGCCCTAATATGGGGGAATGCTGGGGCGAAGGAACGGCAACTTTTATGATTTTAGGGAATGTTTGTACTCGTTCTTGTGGATTTTGTGGGGTAAAAACCGGCAGACCTGAAACGGTAGATTGGGACGAACCGGAAAAAGTAGCACGTTCTATAAAAATCATGAACATCAAACACGCTGTAATTACAAGTGTTGACAGAGATGATTTGAAAGACGGAGGATCTATTATCTGGATCGAAACAGTAAAAGCGATTCGTAGAATGAACCCAAATACTACTCTTGAAACTTTAATTCCTGATTTTCAGGGAATCGAAAGAAATCTTGATAGAATTGTAGAAGCAAATCCTGAAGTAGTTTCTCATAATGTTGAAACCGTGCGTCGTTTAACTCGTGAAGTGCGTATTCAGGCAAAATATGATCGCAGCTTAGAAGTTTTACGTTACTTAAAAGAAAAAGGTATCAACAGAACCAAATCAGGAATTATGTTGGGTCTTGGTGAAACTGAAGAAGAAGTTTTTCAGACTATGACAGATTTACGCAACGCAAACGTTGATGTTGTTACAATTGGTCAATACTTGCAACCAAGTAAAAAACATTTACCAGTAAAAGAATTTATCACGCCTGATCAATTTGCAAAATACGAAAAATTTGGTCTTGAATTAGGTTTCCGTCATGTCGAAAGCGGGCCATTGGTACGTTCTTCATATAAAGCACAAAAACATATTTTATAAAAAAGTTTATCCGTTTAATCGTTTAATTGTCAAACCGATTAAACGAATAAACGATTAAATAAATCAACCAAAAATTGAAAACTAGAATAGCTATAAACGGTTTTGGAAGAATTGGCAGAAATTTATTTCGTCTTCTTTTAAACCACCCTCAAATCGAAGTCGTTGCAATCAACGATATTGCTGATAACAAGACTATGTCGCATTTAATAAAATACGACAGTATTCATGGCGTTTTACCTTTCAAGGTTAGTCATGATGATGAAGGAATTATTGTAGATGGAAAACATTTTTTATTTTTTCATGAAAAAAGTATTTCAAATTTAGACTGGAAAAGTCATGATATTGATTTTGTAATTGAGTCTACAGGAAAATACAAAACACATGAAGAATTAAATGCACATCTTGAAGCCGGAGCAAAAAGAGTAATTCTTTCTGCTCCTTCAGAAGTTGATACTATAAAAACAGTAGTTCTTGGTGTAAATGAAAATATACTGGAAGGAACTGAAAATATTGTTTCGAATGCAAGCTGCACAACAAATAATGCTGCTCCGATGATTAAAATCATTGATGAATTATGCGGAATTGAACAAGCTTACATCACAACAATACATTCTTACACAACTGACCAAAGTCTTCATGACCAACCACATAAGGACTTACGACGTGCAAGAGGTGCAAGTCAGTCAATTGTTCCAACAACTACAGGTGCAGCTAAGGCATTAACAAAAATTTTCCCTAAATTGCATCATAAAATCGGAGGTTGCGGAATTCGTGTTCCAGTTCCGGATGGCTCACTAACAGACATAACATTTAATGTAAAACGTGCTGTTACTATTGAAGAAATTAATAACGCATTTGAAAACGCTTCAAAAACAAATTTAAAAGGAATACTAGATTATACAGAAGATCCAATCGTTTCGGTTGATGTAATTGGCAACACACATTCGTGTTTGTTTGATGCCCAACTAACATCTGTTATTGACAAAATGGTAAAAGTTGTAGGTTGGTACGATAACGAAATTGGCTATTCATCAAGATTAATAGATTTGATTTTACTATTAAAGAAAACATAGATTCATTGTAAAAGCATTGCCATACATATGAAATACCATCTTTTTATTCTTGTTTGTTTTACTTCGTTTTTGTATTCTCAAACCAGACAGAATACAGATAGTGTCTCCTATTATAACAAACTAGCGAACAAGAATCTTACCCAAAAAGAATATAATCAAGCTGTTTTCTATACTAAAAAGTCTATTGATTTTTGCGAAACCAATCACAAAACAGAGAACTTAGCCAACCAAACTTTCAAACTTGGTAAAATCTATTACAATCAAAAAAAATACGACGAGGCATTAAAGTATTTCTACAAAAGTATTTCTTTCTTTGATAATGTAAATCCAACCTGCACTAAAGTATTGGCTTTACATTACATTGGCATAACCAATACCGCAAAAGGCAATTATGATGCCGCTGCGGTCTATTTTAAAAAATCTGAAGATCTTTTAAAAAAGCTTAACATTACAGATCCTGCCGAAGTTTTAAATTATCAAAAAGCGATGGTTTTAAAAACCAGCAAAAACTTACCTTTAGCAGCTCAGTCTTTTCAAAAAATAATTAAAAAACCAGACAATCCATCTCTTTTAAAAACAAAAACTGATTCTTATTATCAACTTGGGATAATTGAAACGCATTTAAAACGAAACGATTCGGCAATAGTTTATTTTGACAAAGCTTTAAATTACAATGCAAAAACCAATAATCTGACTCAAAAATCTAAAATCATATTAGGGATTAGCCAATATTACAAACAAAATAAAAATTACGACCTGGCTTACTCTTATCTCGATGAACATTATCAGATAGAGAATTATCTTTTAAAACTCAAAAACGCAAAGATTGATCTTAATGAATTTGCAAGATTCAAAAAAAATGAATCTGTAAACAATACAATCAAACGCGAAAGCGAAGAAAAAATCCAACTAAAAACATATCGATACTCTAAACTTGTGAGTATTTTAGCAATTGCTCTTATTTCGATTTTATCTCTTTTAAGTTTAGCATTATACAAAAACAACATCATACGAAATCAGAATAATTTACTGTTAAGAGAAAAAAACAAAGAACTAATTCTGGCAAAAAACAAAGCCGAAAAAGCATCAAAAGCCAGATCAGAGTTCCTTTCAACCGTAAGCCATGAACTCCGGACACCTTTAAATGCAATTAACGGAATCACACATTTACTTCTTGAAGACAATCCTAAAAAAAGACAACTTAAATATTTAGAGTCTTTAAAATTCTCAGGAAATTATCTGACTACCTTTATTAATGAAATTCTTGAAATCAATAAAATTGACTCGACTAAAGTCGAAATAGAAAACATTAGTTTCAACCTAAAAGAGTTATTATTCAACATTCAGAGCTCTCTGAAAGAATTAGCTGCAGCCAATAAAAATTATTTCAATCTGGAAATAGACGAAGCAATTCCGGATAATTTAATAGGCGATCCAACCAAGTTATCTCAAATTATATTAAACTTAATAAACAATGCTTTAAAGTTTACGCAAAACGGAAACGTAAACGTAATTGCAAAACTGTATGCTCAGGAGGAAGAAACCGCTACAGTTTATTTTGAAATAGTAGACACCGGAATTGGAATTCCTGAAGACAAACTACAAACTGTTTTTGAAAGTTTCTCGCAAGGATCAATAGAAGTTAACAGAAAATATGGCGGAACCGGATTAGGTCTTACCATTGTAAAAAAACTGATCGAACTTTTGGGCGGTGAGATAAAACTAAAAAGTGAAGTTGGCAAAGGATCAACTTTTACATTTAAACTAAATTTCAAGGTCAATAACGAACCACTTGAAATTGTCGAAGAAGCAAAACCTTACAACGATAAACAATTGAAACACAAATCGATTTTATTGATTGAAGACAACAAAATCAATCAAATGATTACCCGAAAAATGCTTGAAAACAAAACCATTAGTTGTGAAATTCTTGACAATGGCGAGGATGCTGTTGAGCTTTTAAAAGTCAAACGCTTTGATATGATTTTAATGGATGTTCATTTACCGGGAATTAACGGAACAACTGCCACACAACAAATTAGAGAATTTGACAAAACGACTCCAATTATTGCCTTAACAGCAATTTCGCTTGACGAAAACAGAGATATGCTTTTATCTTTCGGGATGAATGATGTTATCACAAAACCTTTTGTTCCGGACGAATTTTACAGCATTATTGCTAAGTTTTTTGATTAGAGTTTTTTTTGAGTTACTAAGGTTCTGAGATCCTAAGTAGCCAAGTCTCTAAAAATTATTGACGTATTCTAAAACAGTTGAATCAAAATTTTGCTTGTCATTAATAAACGTGCTTTTTATTGGTAAATAATAGAGTTGCGAAACTAATTTGGAGTCTTTTAAACGAACGTAATCTTTCTCTGTTGTAACAATCTTTTTGCTTTCCGCTTTCTTCTGAATCGTATCTAAATCTGAATCTAAAAAATGATGATGATCCGGAAAAGTCAAACATTCATCTTTTTCATTTTTTAAATAATCAAAAAATGGTGTTGGTTTTGCAATTCCTGCCAAAAGCAATTTTGGTTCATTTTTAATTTCATTCACAGCAATTTGTTTGTCATTACTATAAATAGAATCATCGTAATCTATATAGCTAAAAAAAGATTGTTGCATAGGACTTAACTTCAACTTCAATCTAATTTCTTCTTGCTTTTGAGCCGACAAATCTTTTGGGCATTTTGTTACCACAACAATATTAGCACGGTTTGCTCCACTCCTACTTTCACGCAGGTTTCCGGTTGGCAGCATAAAATCATTGGCATACAAATCATCAAACGAAGTCAGTAAAATATAAAAACCAGCTTTTACTTTGCGATGTTGATAGGCGTCATCCAATAAAATTATTTGTGGTTTTTCTTTTTGAGAAAGCAATTGTGTAATCCCGTTTGTTCTGTTAGCATCAACTGCAACCTGAATATTTGGGAATTTTTGATAAAACTGAAAAGGCTCATCGCCCAAAATTTCAGCATTTGAAGTCGAATCTGCCAAAACAAAACCTTCAGACTTACGTTTATAACCACGACTCAAGGTTGCTACTCTATAATTATCAGATAATAACCGAATCAGATATTCTATTTGAGGTGTTTTACCGGTTCCGCCAACGCTTAGATTTCCAACAGCTATTACAGGAATATCAAATGAAGTTGATTTCAAAATTCCTTTATCAAAAAGAAAATTCCTGATTGTAGTAATGAATCCGTATAGAATAGCAAACGGAAAAAGTATTTTTCGAAGTAAGTTCATAGAATTATTTATCTGAATAATGACCCATTGCAGAAATTACAAATACAGTTACAACTTCGTCATCTACACGATAAATTAATCGATCCTTTTGATTAATCCGTCTTGACCATAATCCTGAATATTCATATTTTAATGGTTCAGGATTCCCAAAGCCTTCATGTGGATTTTCTGTAAGATCGATTAAAATTTTAGCAATATTTTTAATAGAAATTTTATTTCCTGATTTTTTATGTTTTTCAATATCCTCATTTGCCACCTTAGTTACTTCAACCCTAAACTTCCCCATATATCATCTGGATTTAGCGTTGTTGTTTCGCCTTTTTTAATATTTTCTTCTGCTTTTTTAACTTTCTCAACAAATTCAGAACTATAAATACTTGGCTCCTCATTAACCTGTCCATAATCCGGCTCAACTATTTCAATGCCTTCAACACCTTTAAAAAAAGCTTCGAACATAGCCATAAATGCTTTTCCTGTTTTAGTATGTTCGTTAATTTTTATTGTAGTCATGACTTTTGATTTAGAAATACAAAGATACAAAATTGATACCATTAGTAATATAATGTATTACTGGTAATACTAATTTGTACAAAACAATGTCATCCAAATATTTTAAAGTTGATGTGTTTCTTCGTTAATTTGTTTTAAAGTTTCAAACTGCACAAGATAAGAAAACCTGAAACTTGAAACCTGAAACAATAATTTAGATGAAAATCAAAGATATAATCACCGTATTAGAAGAAATGGCACCTTTGGCTTACGCCGAAGATTTTGATAATGTTGGTCTTTTAGTTGGAAATTCTGAAACTGAAAGTACCGGAGTTTTGGTTTGTCATGATGCTTTAGAAAATGTAATTGATGAAGCTATTGCCAAAAATTGCAATTTAGTCGTTTGCTTCCACCCGATTTTATTCTCAGGAATTAAAAAAATCACAGGTAAAAACTATGTCGAGCGTGCGATCTTAAAAGCCATAAAAAATGACATTGCCATTTATGCCGTTCACACCGCTCTTGATAATCATTCGCAAGGCGTAAATAAAATATTCTGTAATGCTTTAGGTTTAACCAACACAAAAGTTTTGATTCCGAAACAGAGCTTCATTCAAAAATTAGTTACTTATACAACTCCCGATAATTCTGAAAAAGTTCGAAATGCATTATTTGAAGCTGGCGCAGGAACAATTGGTAATTATGACAATTGCAGTTTTAATACTGAAGGTTTTTTTACCTTTAAAGGAAATGAAGACAGTAATCCTGTAATTGGAGAAAAAGGAAAATTACATACAGGAACTGAAATAAAAATTGAAGTTATTTTTGAGAAATACTTACAATCTAAAATTTTAAAAGCACTTTTTGCAAATCATATTTATGAAGAAGTGGCTTATGAAATTTATGATCTTCAGAATTCCCATCAAAATATCGGATTGGGAATGATTGGAGAATTTGAAACTGAAATGGAGGAAAAAGACTTTCTGCTTTTCGTAAAAGATAAAATGATTGCCGACGGAATTCGTCATTCTGCCTTTCGAGGAAAAAAAATCAGGAAAGTAGCCGTTTTGGGAGGTTCAGGAAGTTTTGCCATAAAAAATGCAATTATGGCCGGAGCCGATGCTTTTTTGACTGCCGATTTAAAATACCATCAGTTTTATGAAGCTGAAAATCGACTTCTTTTAGCCGATATTGGTCATTTTGAGAGCGAACGCTATACAAAAAACTATATTGTTGATTATCTTCGAAAAAAAATCCTTAATTTTGCCATCATTTTATCAGAAGAAAATACAAATCCAGTTAAGTACTTATAGAATATGGCGAATACGAAAGAATTAAGTGTTGAGGACAAGTTAAGAGCAATATACGATTTACAGCTTATTGACTCTAGAATTGACGAAATCAGAAACGTAAGAGGGGAACTTCCTTTAGAAGTGGAAGATTTAGAAGATGAAGTTGCAGGTTTAAGCACTCGTTCAGAGAAACTGAAAAGTGAACTTGAAGTGATTGAGGATCTTATCAAAGCAAAGAAAAACGCTATTGATGAGCACAAAGAGGTTATCAAAAAATACACAAAACAACAAGAATCAGTTCGTAATAACAGAGAATTTAATTCTTTGACTAAAGAGGTTGAATTTCAAGAATTAGAAATTCAATTGGCTGAAAAGCAAATCAAAGAAATGAAAGCTTCTATCGAACATAAAAAAGAAGTTATTTCTAACTTAAAAGAAAAACTTGACGCTAAAAGCTCTCATTTAAAACATAAAAAATCTGAATTAGATGCTATTATGGCTGAAACTCAAAAAGAAGAAATCTTCTTGTCTGAGAAATCAGCTGAGTTTTCAAGCCAAATTGAAGAAAGACTATTAGCTGCTTATACTAGAATCAGAACTAGTGTTCGTAATGGTTTAGCTGTTGTATCTATCGAAAGAGGAGCTTCTGCAGGATCATTCTTCACTATTCCGCCACAAACTCAGGTAGAGATTGCTTCAAGAAAGAAAATCATTACTGATGAGCACTCTGGAAGAATTTTAGTTGACAGCGCATTAGCTGAAGAAGAAAAAGAAAAAATGGAACAATTGTTCTCTAAATTCTAAATACTAGTCCCGATTTAATCGGGACTTTTTTTTTGTCATTATTTTTTGCCACAGATTAAAAAGATTAGCACAGATTAGATTATTCAAGTTTTGATATGAAATCTTTATAAATCTTTTTAATCTGTGGCAAAACTTTTTTAGCAAGTTTAAAATCATATTTTTTATCTTTATAAAAAATTTACGTTTTGGGAATTAAAAAAGGAATTCGTTTCATTACACTAAAATCGGTTGGGCAATATATCAACTTCTTAAGTTATGTTCGCCCTCAAAAAGCTGTTGAACTTTCGTATGCTCTTTTTAGCCAACCCAGAATTGGCCGATTACAAAAAGACAGCTTACCCAAAATTCTAAGAAATACGGAAACCGAAACGTTTCACCATAATGAACATCATTTTCAGACGTATGTCTGGAAAGGAAACGAAACCAAAATTCTTCTGGTACACGGATGGGAAAGTAATGCTTCGCGCTGGAAAAAAACGTTGCCGCATCTTCAAAAATCAGGAAGCACAATCATTGCCATCGACGCACCCGCGCATGGACAAAGCAGCGGTAAAGAATTTAATGTTCCGCTTTATGCTGAATTCATTAATAAAGCTGTAGAAAAATATCAGCCTACAATAATAATTGGTCATTCTATTGGAGGCATAGCTTGCGTTTATCACCAATATTTATTCCCAAATACCAGCATTAACAAAATGGTAATTTTAGGAGCTCCATCAGATTTAAAAACTTTGATTGATAATTACATTTCGATGTTGAGCTTGAATACAAAAATGTTTTCACTTTTAGAAAGCAAATTTATGAATCGCTTTAACTTTAAACTTGAAGATTTCTCAGGGCAAAAATTTGCCGCCGAATTTAATGTTGCCGGTTTAATCGCACATGATACCTCAGATGATGTTGTGGCTTTTGAAGAAGGAAAAAAAATTGCCAGTAATTGGAAAAACAGTCAGTTTGTCGAAACTAAAGGTTTAGGCCACGGAATGCATGACGACGAATTGTATCAGAAGGTTATTGAATTTTTGTTTGCTTCTTAAAAAAGGTTCAAAGTTTTTTTTAGACTCTGAGGCTCTGAGTTGCTAGGTTTCTAAGTTTTTTTCTAAAATCTACAATTAAAATGATAGCAGTAATTTTTGA
Source organism: uncultured Flavobacterium sp. (assembly GCF_963422545.1). Classification (NCBI taxonomy): domain Bacteria; kingdom Pseudomonadati; phylum Bacteroidota; class Flavobacteriia; order Flavobacteriales; family Flavobacteriaceae; genus Flavobacterium; species uncultured Flavobacterium sp. The sequence continues at coordinate 54,632 of NZ_OY730261.1, read as the reverse complement.
AGTAATCCCTAACGAAGGAAAAAAAGCAGAATATCTTGATATCGCAGCAAGTCTACGACCGGAATTAGACAATATAGAAGGATTTATATCTATTGAGAGATTTCAGAGTTTTAGTGATCCGGAAAAAGTTTTGTCTTTGTCTTTTTGGAGAGATGAGGAAAGTATCCAGCAATGGAGGAATCTCGAAATGCATCGTCATGCTCAATCAAAAGGGAGAAATGAAATTTTTAAGGATTATCATTTAAGAATTGCTACAGTTGTACGTGACTATGGAATGTTTGATCGGGAAGAAACGCCTGAAGATAGTTCTTCATATCATCGATGAAGGTTCAAAGTTGCAGAGGTTCAGAGGGACAAAGTTTTTTTTAGGTTCTGAGGTTTTGAGGTTCTAAGTTGCTAAGTTTTTTTGTACTGAACTTATAGATAAAACAACTGCATGTTTGTCACCTTGAGAGCAAAAACTAAAATTAGAAAAAAATCCGCTTAAATCCGCGTCTTTGCGAAGCGAATCCGTGTTATCCGCGGACCATTAAGCTTCTTGAGGGAGATGTTTCATTTCTCAGGATAACAAGACAATGTGAAATTCAGAAACATCTAAAACTCCAACAATCTAAAGTCTGAAATCTAAAATTCTAAGAAGTCTAAATTTTGCTTACTTTTGCAATATGGAAGAGAATTTAAAACGTCTGAATAAATTTATTGGTGAAACAGGGTATTGTTCTCGTCGCGAAGCCGATAAACTTATCGAAGAAGGACGTGTAACAATAAATGGTGTTGTACCTGAAATGGGAACTAAAGTTTCTCAAGATGATGAAGTGCGTATTGACGGAAAACTGATTGTCGAGAAACATGAAAAAATGGTGTATTTGGCTTTCAACAAACCTGTTGGAATTGAATGTACAACAAACTTAGAAGTTCGAAATAATATTGTTGATTATATTAATTATCCTAAACGTATTTTCCCGATTGGTAGATTGGATAAAGCCAGTGAAGGATTAATTTTTATGACGAATGATGGCGATATTGTAAACAAGATTTTACGCGCCAGAAACAACCACGAAAAAGAATATACTGTTACGGTCAACAAACCCATCACGGATCGTTTTATACAACGAATGGGAAATGGAGTTCCTATCTTAGATACGGTTACCCGAAAATGTAAAGTAGAACAAATAAGCAAATACACGTTCAAAATTATCCTGACGCAAGGTTTAAACCGTCAGATTCGTAGAATGTGTGAATATCTGGGCTATGATGTAACGGCGCTTAAACGTATCCGAATTATTAATATATCACTTGATATTCCGGTTGGTCGTTATCGCGATTTGACTGATGCTGAGATTAAGGAATTAAATCTTTTAATTGAGCCGTCAAGTAAAACCGAAGAAGCGAGTTTACCAAAAGTAGAAGCTCCTAAAACTCCTCCAACCAGAAGAACAGAGTTTATCTCAAAACATGATCCCCGATTTAAGAAAAAAGGAGATTATTAAATTGATTAATAAAATAAAGAAATCCCATTGGTTTATAACGAATGGGATTTCTTTTTATAACTATATGAAAGCTTTTTTCATTAAAACCATCTTCTTCTTTTAAATAAGAATGCTCCACAAGAAGATAAAATAACTGATACAAAAAGAAGAATCCAAAAACCGTATTTACTTTCTTCTAATCCATTTGGGACATTCATTCCGTATAAACTCGCGATTAAAGTCGGGATCATTAGAATAATCGAAATCGAAGTCATTTGCTTCATGATATTATTCATATTATTTGAAATCACAGAAGCATACGCATCCATCATTCCGGTCAAAATATTACTGTAAATATTAGCTGTATCCTGTGCCTGACTTATTTCGATATCGACATCTTCTAACAAATCCGGATCAAAATGTTCTCTGTGGGCTTTCAAATTTTTAATTCTGTGAAACAAAACGTCATTTCCTTTTAAGGAAGTAATAAAAAATACCAGACATTTTTCTATTTGCAAAAGCGCTTGCAGCTCTTCATTCTTGATAGATTTCTCTAAATTATCTTCTGCCAGTTTTATCTTTTGATTAATTTGTTTCAGATATTTTAAATACCAAACACTTGACGACAATAATAATCTTAAGACTAAATCGAAGTTGTCTTTGATATGTATATTTTTTCGTTTGGTGTATTGTACAAAATCGGAAATCATTTCTGTTTTATAAAAACTTATAGTAACACAAATATCCTCTTTAAAAACCACACCAATCGGAATGGTTTGAAAAGGCAACTTAACATCATTGCTTTTTATAGGCACACGCATAATAATTAGCGTCCAGCCATCTTCGATCTCAATACGTGGTCTTTCGTCGATATCTTCAATATCATTATAAAATGCTTCTGGAATTTGAAGTTCTTCGAGTAAATATTTCTTTTCAGTTTCTGAAGGAGACTCTACATTAATCCAGCAATCTGGAGTCCATTCTTGTGTCTCGATTAATCCGTTATTGTTATTGCGAAAGGCTTTCATTTTCAAAATTGCGGGGTTTTATCATAGCATTTTGAAAAAATTCAAAAGCTATTTTTAATTAAATACTAACGAATAATAATCGTCCATTGGAGAAGTTTTTTTTAAGTGTTGCAAAAGTATTCTTTATTTTTAAAACCAAAAACTTTAAGGCAATAATTAGGCGTTAAAAAACCGTCTTAGTAATTTACATAAGACGGTTTTACAAGTAAACTGCTATTCATTCAAAAACTCATAATACAACGCTTTTGATAGAAAAGGTTTATCCCGGTAATCCTGAGCATCATCATTCAAAAAGAGATCATTTTCATACATCACATATTTTATTTTTGAAAAATAAGCATCCCGGCTTTCTTCATTAAAATTTAAGCTTTGTATAAATTCCGGCTCCACTCCTTTGTTTACTGAAATATTATAGTTTGTAATTAGATTTCCCCAATTCACAAAACTGCACAAAAGTATCATTCCGTAGAAATACCAAACCATTTGATTGACTAAGTAAGCATTTGTTTTTTGTCTTGTAATTTTTAAGAATGTAAACACTAATCCTATTATTGACAGAATCAGAAAAGTATAAACTCCTAATCGTTTATAGGTTAACCCAAAGAACGAAACATATTCTGTGTTTTTAATGATTGTACTTACGATCAAAATACCATTTAATACAATCCAAATTTTAGCCAGCGTTTTAAGATTCGTTGCTTTTTTATCAAAATTGAATCCGCCTTTAAAATAAAACATGATTACACCAACCGCCATAATAATCGAAAAAATTACAGCATTAACTCTTTCATGTGTATCTGAACTTAATTTCGTTTTTTCTACGACCTCAAAAAACTGTTCGTAATTGTAAGTAACAATAAAAACCAAAAGCATAAGATTTAAAAGTACTAATGTAATCTCTCCACTTTTTCTTTCGAAATCAAGATCCAGAAACGAAAATGTCTTTTGATTTTTGACTTCGGCTATATTATTAAAATCATTATTTAAGAGTGAGTTTTTTTCGTAACAAATTTCCGGTACCCAATAATTCCAAAAACTAAAAGAGATATAAAACCCTAATATTCCAATTAGAACAACTTGTACGATATCCAGATCTAAAGTATAATCTGTTAGTAAAGAAGAAAAATGGGAACTTCCGAATGTATAAGCTGCAAAAAATACAATTAAAAAGATTATCGGAATAATAAAGTATGCCACTACCTTTTTTACAAAGTTGTTATGAATTTTTCTTTCCGGAAGCCATTGACTGAATATAAAAACGCGTCCCAATGTGGTAATTGCATTTAAAAATACAAGTGGAAAAATCTGTACTATTTTAAGCTCTGAATCCTGCGTTTTGAATTGCAAAAAGAGAACCGACGTTGACAATGCCAAAAAAGAAGCAACGTCTCCGTACCAGGCAAAAGCCAAACAGGATAAAACCGATGTTACAACCAAGATTAAATGTGACCTGTCGACAAACCGATCCTGAAATGAATACGAAATTAAACAGGTTAATAATAGTCCAAAAATAGCGAGATTCACTCCTATTGACTCGTTGTAAAAAAGCAGTGTGAAAATCAAACTGCAAGCTAGAATAATTTGGTGTTTTTTCATTGTTTTTAGTTTTAAAAGTACTTTGTATTTCAAAGTATTTGGGTAAAAAAATATAGCTATTACGATTTCATTAATTTTTCAAGGTAAGATAGGTGTTCTTTAAAGGCCGCACGTCCTCTTGGTGTAACCTGGTATGAAGTTTTGGGCTTTTTACCCACAAACTCTTTTTTTACTTCTATATATTCTGATTTTTCAAGTGCTGATGAATGACTTGCTAAATTTCCATCTGTGATATTCAGGAGGTTTTTCATCTCTGTAAAATCAACCCATTCATTAACCATCAGAATGGACATAATACCCAATCTGACGCGGCTTTCAAAATCTTTATTTAGTTTATCAATAATTCCCATTGCTTGGATTATTTATATTTTTTGAACATTATTAATCCGTACAAGATATGCAAAATACCAAATCCTATGATCCAAAAAACTAAACCATATCCAATATAAAAAAGAGAAATAAATCCTAAAACCAACTCGCAAAATCCTAAATATTTAATATCTGAAAAAGTATATTTTTCAGCATTTATAAGTGCCAAACCATAAAAAATCAAGGTTGCCGGCGCTACTAAACCATATATTTCATGGTATAAAAGTGCTAAACAAAATATGCCTCCTGTCAAAAGTGGAATCGCTAAATTAAACAGCATTTTTTTTGTCGCTGATGTCCAAATAGGCAAATCGTATTTTTTGCTTTTTCTGACCGTAAAAAGAAGTCCAAACGTAAACGCACAGATTAGAATAACGATTCCCGTAACGACTAACTGCGAAACTAGATTAGCAGAATACAATTTATGTTCTCCGTCAAAATACTCAAGTCCGTTTGCTTTAAATAATTGATAAACGTATAATCCCCCAATTAAAGCTGAAAGCCCGGCAAATACTCCTGAGAGTCCGCTTAACGATATAAATCTTGAAGAGCGCTCCATCATGGAACGAATATGTGCTAAATCTTCTTGGTGCTTCTGATTCATAATAAAAGTACTTTGTAATGCAAAGTTATGTTTTATTTTGAATTGACAAATAGAAAAGTTGATTTTTTTTCAGCGAATTAAATTATACTTATAAGGTTTTGAAAACCTTGCAGGAACGGGATATTTAATAATTAATCAAAGATTTGCGTGAGGGATAGTAGTAAGCTACCGCAGTAGCACGGATAGCCCGACCGTATTTGCGAAAGGCGCACATAAACGGCATGTTAAATAGCGCCTTTTGTAAATACGGTCACGCCCAAAGTATATAAAAACAACAAAGCCTACTCGATTGAATAGGCTTTGTTTAATTATTTTATTCTAAGAATTATTTTTTAGCGCTTCTCATTTTTCTTGCTAAAAGCGTGTTTTTAAGCAACATTGCAATTGTCATTGGTCCTACTCCACCAGGAACTGGCGTGATAAAAGATGATTTCTTGCTTACTCCGTCAAAATCAACGTCACCGGTAATAACGTATCCTTTTGGGTTTGATGCATCGTCAACTCTTGTAATTCCAACGTCGATAACTACAACTCCGTCTTTTACCATATCAGCTTTTAAGTAATTTGGAACTCCTAATGCCGTGATAATGATGTCTGCGTTTTTAGTAAATTCTTCGATATTTTTAGTTCTGCTATGCGTTAATGTAACCGTTGAATCTCCAGGATTTCCTTTGCGGCTCATTAAAATACTCATTGGACGACCTACAATGTGGCTTCTGCCAATTACAACAGTATGTTTTCCGGCAGTTTCTACATTATAACGTTCTAACAACTGCATGATTCCGAATGGTGTTGCAGGAATGAAACTTTCCATTTCTAATGCCATTTTTCCGAAGTTTGTTGGGTGAAAACCATCAACATCTTTATCGGGATCAATTGCCATTAAAATCTTTTGCTCATCAATGTGTTTTGGCAATGGCAACTGCACGATAAAACCGTCCAGATTGTCATCTTCATTTAGTTCTTTAATTTTATCCAGCAACTCGGCTTCTGTAATCGTTTCAGGCAAACTTACTAAAGTTGAATCAAAACCAATTTGTTGACAAGATTTTACTTTACTTCCTACGTAAGTTAAACTCGCTCCGTTTGTCCCAACAATTACTGCTGCCAAATGAGGTACTTTTCCTCCAGCATTTTTTATTGATTGAACTTCCGCTGCGATTTCGTTTTTAATGTCTTCAGCTGTTTTTTTACCGTCTAGTAGTTGCATTTTTTTTAAAGTTAAATGTTTCAGGTTTAAAGTTTCAAGTTAAAAAAGTTGAAACTCGAATTATATATTAGTTGTCTATTTTATGTAAAAAATTTAAGGTCTAAAATTCCAATTCGTTTGAAACTTTAAACCTTAAATTATATTTTATATTATCTCGGCATTCCGCCTGGCATTCCTTTCATGCCTCCCATCATTTTCATCAGATTTTTTCCGCCCGGACCTTGCATCATTTTCATCATTTTGCTCATTTGGTCGAATTGCTTCATTAACTGATTTACTTGCTCGACTTTCGTTCCGGAACCTTTAGCGATTCTGGCTTTTCTTTTTACGTCGATTATGGCAGGTTTACTTCTTTCGATTGGCGTCATTGAGTGAATGATTGCTTCTATATGTTTAAAAGCATCATCTTCTATTTCTACATCTTTCATGGCTTTTGAAGCTCCCGGTATCATTCCAACCAAGTCTTTCATATTCCCCATTTTCTTTACTTGCTGAATTTGCGTCAAGAAATCATCAAAACCAAATTCATTTTTAGCGATTTTCTTTTGAAGTTTTCTGGCTTCTTCTTCATCAAATTGTTCCTGAGCTCTTTCTACAAGCGACACAACGTCTCCCATACCAAGAATACGCTCAGCCATACGATCTGGATAGAAAACATCAATTGCTTCCATCTTCTCGCCTGTACCCACAAATTTGATTGGTTTGTTTACAACAGATTTAATCGAAATTGCTGCTCCACCACGAGTATCACCATCTAATTTCGTTAAAATAACTCCATCAAAGTTTAAGATATCGTTGAAAGCTTTTGCTGTATTTACAGCGTCTTGTCCTGTCATAGAGTCTACAACGAACAATGTTTCCTGTGGTTGAATTGCTTTGTGAACACGTGCAATTTCATCCATCATTTCCTGATCTACTGCCAAACGACCTGCAGTATCGACAATAACTACGTTGAAACCATTTGCTTTTGCGTGTTTGATTGCGTTTTGAGCAATTTCTACAGGATTTTTATTCTCTGGCTCTGAGTAAACCTCAACACCTATTTGATCTCCAACAACATGCAACTGATTAATCGCCGCAGGACGGTAGATATCACAAGCTACAAGAAGTGGTTTTTTATTTTTCTTAGTCTTTAAAAAATTGGCAAGTTTTCCTGAGAAAGTTGTTTTACCAGAACCTTGCAATCCTGACATTAAGATAATGCTTGGATTACCGGAAAGATTGATTCCTGCAACATCTCCACCCATCAATTCGGTTAGTTCGTCTTTTACTAACTTCACCAATAATTGTCCTGGTTGAAGTGTTGTTAAAACGTCCTGACCAATCGCTTTTTCTTTTACTTTAGCAGTAAAATCTTTAGCAATTTTAAAGTTAACATCGGCATCAAGTAAGGCACGACGAACTTCTTTTAAGGTTTCGGCAACGTTTACTTCTGTAATTTTACCGTGTCCTTTTAATATATGGAACGCTTTATCTAACTTATCACTTAAATTATCAAACATACTATTTTCTTTATTTGAAGTGCAAAGATAATCTAATTAGACATTTCAGGCAATTTTTATTTAACTGCAATTTTTTGCTTTTGCCACGAAGACACAAAGACGCGAAGTTTATTATTTATATTCTAATAATGTTTTTATAAAAAAAGCGCAAAGAGAAATAATCTTTGCGCCTTTGTGCCTTTGTGGCAATATTTTTTAGAATTGAAAATAAATAAACGGTTGCGAACCTGCAACGGCTGTTGCGTAAACAACCCAGTAAACAAAGCCCAGAGTTACTGCTTTTAAGAGTAATGGGGTGTTATCGAAAACGAATTTCATTTTATCTGTAATACCTTCCGGTAAAAAGTGCCAAACATATCCGAAAAGCATCAATAAAAACACATTTTTATATCCTAATATAATTACTTTCCAATGTTCCGGCTCGAAAGTTAACTGACCAATGTTGTTGATTACCTGTATAGCTGTTTCGAAATCTCTGGCACGGAAAAAGATCCAGCAGAAAACTACAAAATGAAACGTCATTACGATTGAAAAGAATTTCCATAAAAAACCAGAACTTTTGCCTTCTTTTTTTGGAGGAAAAAATTCTATAAATATTTTATGAACCGCCAATGCTAATCCGTGCAATGCTCCCCAAACAATAAACTGCGCTCCTGCGCCATGCCATAATCCGCCTAAAAGCATTGTGGTAAACAAATTGAAATTGGTTACCAGTGTTTGATTTTTTTTCTTAGAAAGTAAAAATGTCAAACAGAAAATAACAAGCGCTCCAACTGCAATACTTAACGGAATATAACTCACGCTTAAATTTGTAACTCCCCAAACTAATAATCCGAAGAAAAATAAACTCGGAAATAAATATCCGGCAAATGTTCCTTCTCTGTTTCCTCCAATAGAAATATACAGGAAATCTTTCAACCAGGTCGAAAGCGAAATGTGCCATCTTCTCCAGAAATCTGTTATAGAAGTTGATTTATATGGCGTTCTAAAGTTGGTTGGTAATTTGAATCCTAATAACAAAGCGATCCCGATTGCCATATCTGAATATCCTGAAAAGTCACAATAAATTTGAATGGCATATCCGTAAGATGCCATTAAATTTTCGAATGATGTATAATTCATTGGTGTATCAAAAACACGATCAACGAAGTTTATAGAGATATAATTTGAGATTACTGTTTTTTTGATTAATCCGCCAATAATAAGAAACAATGCATTGTTTACATCTTGCTTTGTTAAATTTAATTTTTGGTAAATCTGTGGTAAGAAATCTTTTGCACGAACAATTGGTCCGGCTACTAATTGCGGGAAAAACGAAACGAAAAATAAGTATTCGATGTAGTTTTTTGTTGGTTTAATCTCTTCACGATAAATTTCAATGATATAACTCATCGATTGAAAGGTATAAAACGAAATTCCGACAGGAAGAAAAACATCATGAAGCTGATAATTACCATGAAACATATCATTGAAAGTAACAATCATAAAATTCATGTACTTGAAATACCCAAGCAATCCTAAATTCAGGATTACACTTATTACAAGATAAATTTTCTTTGTGCTGTTTTTTGCCGCTCTGTAAATAATCTGGCTCAAACTATAATCTACAACAGAGGAAAGCAATAAAAGTAAAAAGTAAATTCCGCTTGACTTATAATAAAAGAAAAGCGAGAACAGAATAACATACGTTAATCTCAAATAAAATGTCTTGCGTAAAAAAGCATACACAAAATAAAAAACCAAAAACAGTCCTAAGAATAAACCTGTATTAAACAACAATTTTTCCTCAGGATTGTATATAAACCAACTTTTAGCTTGTTCTAAAGTAATTGCACCAAAATTTTGAACAAACCAATCATTTATGCTATCAATTGTAATCAACTTAATTCTTTAATTTAAAATTATTGTATGCGCTTAAAAATGCCTGTGTAAACAAATTTCCTTGTTTTTCGTATCCGTTTTTAGAATAATGAACCCAATCCGGTCCTATTAATCCTTGAGTTTTTAATTGATTTATTCCATGCATTCCGCCAAATTCATCATATAAATCCCAAACGGCAATATTATCCGTTTCGGCAATTTGAATTATACTTCTGGCATAATCGAATATGTAAGTATTGGTTCTTCTTCCTTTAAGCAAAGAAGGCGCCGGAGTACTAATAATTATCGGAACGTTTATATTTTGTTCTCTGACTTTCTTAATAAACTGACGAATCTGTTCAATATAAGCTGGAGCTTCCATATGATCGTAGCTTTCATTTGTTCCTAAAGAAAGAACCAACATATCAGGATGTAATGCTTTTAACTGCTCAAAGAACAAAGGATATTTAGTATAATCCGAAAACTTAGCGCCATTAACTCCAATACTGCTGTAAATTAAACCCGGTGAATCCTTCTCGAGAACAATTCCGTTTAGTTCATATTTTTTAGCGTCTTTATTCGGAATCAAATAAATTTTATCTAATGCTTTATCCGAATTGTAATAATGACTAAAGGAATCTGACTCTAAATCTAAAGAAACAAACGACGAATTCTTGATTGCTTTGGGTTTTGTTTCGTTTGTCTGAATTTTCAATACTCTTCCTGCGCGAATATTATCTGACTTTAGGTGATTGTTTCTTTTGATTTCGGCAACTGAAATATTGTATTTATCGGCAATAGTCGATATCGCTTCTCCTTTTTTAATTTTATGCGTAATTACTTTTCGCTCTGTGGACTGAATAAAATTGGTTTGCGATGATGTTGCCAAATCAAACATTCTCTGGTTTTGTGGCGTTACAATACGAATTGTATTAAACTTATAAACCGGATCTTTTATATTTAATTCCATCACAAATCCTCCACTGTCTCTCCAAAGCCCAATTCCGCTTAAACCTATAGGAACATTTTTCACGGGATGAATATTTCGGTAACTTTCCCAAGTTCTGTTTGAACGAAAACGCTCGTTATAAGAACCATTTGTTTTGGCTAATTGATAAGGAAAAACTAAACCTCGACCCGCATTTCCAAATTTCTGTTGTAAATTCTTTCTGATTTCATTGGTCATTAAATCACCCTGAATATGAGAATCTCCAATATGAACAATATTTATCTTTTTATTATTGTTCTTTTCATTTTCCTTTAATTTCTCAAAAAAACTTTCTAATACTTTCGCATTATAAATCTCATGATCAGAAAAAGGTTCAATTGCTACTGAATCGACTTTGTGAATCATAGTTTTTGCTATTGGATGTGAATCTGTCGTTTTTGGTTTATCGTTTGTTGAGAAAAAAAGACAACAAAACATAACTAGAAGTCTACTCATTTACGCTGTCATTTATTACAGAAACGGAGTCTGTATTTGTTTTTTTGACTGTTTTTCGTTTATCGGCAACAGTTTGTCTATTCTCACGAAGTACTTTATATTCTTCGTATCCTTTATTCAATTGATCATATAATAATCTGCCAATTGCTTTTGCACCTCGTTGATTAAAATGCGTATAATCTTTATTGGCTCTCGCCGGAGATTCATCAACCCATTTTACCATAGATCCGTCTCCGCCCATTAAGGTGTATAAATTTACAAATCCGGATTCGGTTTCTAAAGCATATCTTTTTTGAGCTTTCATTAAAGGAACAACGGCAGAATCTGTTTTCATTTCCAGATCATACTTAGTCGATTTATCCGCAGTTGAAATAATCAAAATAGAAACTCCCGGGAAAGATTCTTTTATTTTATTCACTGTTTTTTTCATTCCTCTCTCGTACCAGAAATAATTTTTGGTTCCGTAATTCAATACGTTGGTTCCGTAATGCAAGATGATTAAGTCGTATTTCAAACTGCTGTTGAAAGCTTGCATTACTCCAGCATCAAAAGCCGAGATTGGCAATCCTGAATTTCCTCTTTGCGAGAAATTATCAACGTGAACTCCTTTTCCGTTATCAAAATTAAATCCGTAAATCGGAATTGAATCTGCGTGAACAAAATTTGCCTTGAAAGCTTTTATACTTCCTGAAGTCACTTTTAAAGTATTTACCAAATTATTCGGAACTAAGCTTTTTCGTAATGTATCTTTTCCTATTACAAAATTCACATTTCCTTTCTTAGAAGCTCTTCCATAAAACAATGTTGGATTATCTAATGATGTTGAGTTTTTATTTAATCCCGCTTCGTATTGAACCCAGGTTGCGTTCGCCTTGTCATTAGCAAAGAATACATGTCCGTTTACGCCAAAAGGACTTATTGGTCTCTTGACATTCAAATACGATTGTGTTTTCCAGTTCTTAGAATACAATGATTTTACAGAACCTCTGGAAGCAGAAGATTCAGATGTTATAGGCACAAAACCAACTCCGTTTCCGCCAAAGCGCTCCTGATAATTACCACGAACATCCTGCACAATTAAATCTCCATCGGTCATCGAATCTCCGTAATAAGCAATTCTGACATTGCCTTGTGAATTCTTTTCGAGCTGGTATAATTTTTCATAAAAGGAAATCAGATATTGATAGCCTTTATAATTATCAAAAGTTTCAGATGGAAATTCAATTCCTTCTGTGGCATCATAAATGATTTTTTCCTCGCCCAGTCTTCGCTCGCTATCCTCGATACTATCGCTTTTTAACGATAATGAATCTTTTGCTACTGATTCTAAAAGCATACTATCGATTAGTACATTTTTGGAATCAATTTTACTATCAGAAAAGATTTTATCTGGTAAGATTTGTTTAAATCCAATAAACGCTACAAACGCTAAAGCTACGATTGCAAAAGACTGAAAAAAATAAGATTTTGTATTCACCTACTAATTATAAATTTGAAGAATATCGTTACAAGAATTTAACCATTTTTAAATGGCTGTTAATTTCTTGTAAAAAAAATATGCGCAAAGATAGAACTAAAAATGAATGTTTAGCCCCTTTTCTTTGAAGTAAAACAAAAAAGAGGTCAGACGAATCTAACCTCTTTATCAAAAAAAAATAAAAAAAACAAAGCTAATGATTAACTAAAACTTTAAGTGAGTAATTAATTTAAATCCTTTTTATTTTTAAACTAACCTGAATTAGCAATAATAAAAAACACTGGAAACAAATTAAACTTCTTTGAGATTATTTATGTTTTTAGAATGTTGTTGTACTATTAGCCTGGTATGCAAAATTAAAAGTATAATATGCTGAAACTGCAGTTGCAGGATCTGGAGTTACGGGAGCATCTTTATAATAACTTAAAATCTCGAATTTTGCATATTTGCCATCATGCGTTTTTACAACAAATACTTTTCCTGCAATAGGTGAAATAATATGAGTATCTGAATTGTATGAATACCAACCTTTACCGCTTCCTGTAGGAATTGCATAAACTTTATCAGCATCCTGAACAAAAGTGCTGGCTGCAGGAAAAGCAGTTATACTAGCAAATGTGCCAGAAACAATGCTTGCTGCTCCACTTCCTGTTCTTTCAGACTCCTCATTAATACCAATTTTAGTTCCTCCGTTAACGATAATTGTTGTACCACGGAAAGCAACATCCCAACTATTATCTGTTACAACTTTGTTTTGAGAGAAACTGAATTTTATAAATGCACCACCAGCTGGTTGTCCTTGACCGCCAGTTTGAGGCGCCGCAAGATTAGATACTTTTGTAGTTACAACTACTGGAGTTGTATTATCTTTATCATCACTACTACAAGATGCAGTAAAAATTACTAGTGCTAAAATCGAAAGTTTTAAAAAATTTGTTTTCATTGTAAAGGTTTTTAAATAATTATTAAATTAGAAATTGTATTGAATTCGTGCAAAAATTTGTCTTCCTGAAATGTTATCAATTTGATTGGGTGCTGTAAAATCAAGCAAATTATTCGCTCCTGCCTGAAGTATAAATTTATCGGCAATGGTTTTTGAAATTGATAAATTTGTAATGAAATAATCCCCAACAAAATTGTCGTATTTGTCCAGAATTTGATTTCCATTCGTATCGAATAATCCATATTTACTTCTATAGAAAACTCTTAAATTAATATCTGTTTTTATTTTTGGAATTGTGTAAGCAAACTTGATATTAGCTGTATGTTTTGATCTGTTATACAAACCAAAATAATCCGATTTATTAATCTGAATCGTTTGTAATTGTGAATCACGGATATATTGATAGTTCTCAAAATTGTCAAGAACAGATTTATCCTTCGCAATTAAATATTGATACCCAAGTGAAATAGAAAAGTCTTTGGTAAAATTGTAAGTCGAATTATACTCTAAACCATAAGTGAAGATTTGACTAATATTAAAGTAGCTAAAAACACTTTGACCATTCTTTTTCTGAGCTACAGCACGTGTATCAATTAAATTATGTATCGAATTGTAAAAAGCATTTACTTCTATTTTAAGTTTGTTTTTCTTGTAAAAAGCTCCAAAATTAAAATTCACAGAACTTTCTGCTTCTAGTGGTTTATCAAAATTAATTCCTGGTGTTCTAGTTAAAAGCTGACCTTGTTCTTCTAATTGATTTAAACGTGCTTCGGCAACATTATATCCTAAAACTGTATATCCTACTGATGGATTCGTGAAATCAAAAAATAACTGACGAAAATCTGGCGCTTTATAGCCATATCCAACTGATCCTTTTAAAGAAAACTTGTTATTAAACTTATAGTTTATTGCTAATTTAGGACTTAACTGTGATGCGTATTCACTATGATTATCATACCTAAGTCCAGCAAGAATATTCAATTTTTCTGTTGGATTGTAATCGTATTGTGCAAAAACATACTGAGAAGTAAATTTTACATTCTTATCAAAATATGTCCTGTCCAAAGTTTCGTAGTTTAAACCAACTCCCGTTGTTAGTTTGCTGTTTTTTATTGAGAAAGTTGTTCTGACTTCTGGTCGAAAAAGCCATTGATTATAAAAATTATCTTCAAAAAGCTTGTTATTTTCATCGTTTAAAAACGCATTATTTTTATAGTTGGTCACATACAACTCATATTCAGAATATATTTTTGAATTCCATTTATGCTCCAATTTAACTTGCGAATTCCATTCATTTTCTTTTGCATCTCCTTTATAATTTTGAGAATCAATTATAGCAACATTATTCATGTTCTGATTATAGAAACGATTACTAGCAATTAACTTCAGATTTTCTGAAAAATCATAATATAATTTAGGCTGAATTGTGGTATTATAAAATCTCTCTACATTTTTTAAAGGTGTACTTTTATCCAAATCATATCCGTCAGATGAATAATAGTCGGCAAATAGATTGGCAGAAAACTTCTTTTTTTTCCAAAGAAGATTTGCATTAGCATCGCTGGTATTGAATGTTGCATATCGATATGATAGACTTCCTGAAAATATATCTCCTTTAGGTTTTTTAGTAATTACATTAATCACACCACCCATAGCTTCTGAACCATATAATGCTGATGATGCTCCTTTTACAATTTCAATTCTTTCAATATTTCCAACAGAAACTCTTGATAGATCTAAAACTCCTGAGCTTCTCCCAACAAGCGGAACTCCATCAATAAGAATCATAGTGTATGCTGCATCGAGACCTTGCATCTGAATGCCTTCGAAACCGCTTTTATCCGGAATCAAAATAATTCCCGTTTGTTCATTTAGAATCTCATTCAATCTTGTAACTCCAGTTTTAGCAATTGCTTCAGATGTGATAATTGTCATCGGTAGCGGTAATGACGAAAGTACTCTCTCTGTTCTTGTTCCTGTAACAACTTTCACTTCTGATAATTCATTTGCACTAATACTATCTTTTTGTTTCTCCTGAGCAAAAGAAATTTGACAAAAAAGGAAAGCTGTAAAAAGAGTAATTTTTATTTTCATTATTTTTATTCAGTCTTAATAATGACGCAAATATAGAAACTATTTTTATTTGTTCTAAATAAAAAACATATATTTGCGAGAATTTAAAAACAAAATAATAAGTTATGATTTCAAAAAGCCTCTATTTTTCAGCCGTTATGGCTTTGACATGCAGCCTTGTCTTCAGTCAGGACAAAAAACAACAAGACATTAAATCAATCAAATCGATGTGCGGTTGTTATGAAGTGAAATTTAATTTTACAGAAACTTTTCAATATCCTAAAGACTCTCTTACCTATAAACCGTCAGAAACTAAACACGAATCTGGTTTAGAATGGGTTGAGTTACTAGAAGACACTCCTAACAAAATTGTAATGCAACATTTATTAATAGTAAGTGATGATATGATAATTAAGCACTGGAGACAAGACTGGTTATATGAAAACACTGATTTATATTCATTTGACAAAGGAACATCCTGGAAATACAAAAAATTAGACAAGAAAGCTGTAAAAGGACAATGGACTCAAAAAGTCTATCAAGTAGACGATAGTCCAAGATATGAGGGTTCTTCGACTTGGGTTCATGTTGACGGACAAGATTATTGGGCAAATGTTGCTGATGCACCACTACCAAGAAGAGAGCAAACAAAACGTAATGATTATAATGTTTTGAAAAGAAGAAACATTCACGAAATTACTGCTACAGGATGGAATCATGAGCAAGATAACGATAAATTGATCAGGGATGACAGTGGAAAAGATGTTTTGTTAGCGCAAGAAAAAGGAATGGATGTTTACACTAAAGTTCCAGATGTTAAATGTATTGCTGCTCAAAAATGGTGGGTTGCCAATAATGCTCTTTGGAAAAATGTGCGTGACAAATGGCAAACTCTTTTTGACAGACATCAAGACTTAAATTTAGAAGCTAAAGTTGACAGAAAACCTCTTTATTCTCTTTTGTTTGATTTAAAACCAGACGCTACAAAAGCAGAAACGGATGCAATCATCAACAAGTTCGTAAAATAAAAATGTTTGTGTTAGTTGGAAAAAAGCCGGTAGTATTAATACTATCGGTTTTTTTATATAAAAAAAACCGCCTGAAATTTAATTCAGACGGTCTACCCTTTCATTATTTCTACTAACAGCTTACTAATTCAGAATAGTTAAAAATGATTATAGGGATTTAGTTTTTAATATATTATAAACGAAATAAAACGCATTTAATTTTTATCCCAGAATAATTTTGTTGATAATTTATCTCCACCAATTGTTGTAGCAGCTGCATTATAATTTACAGCATTTAAAGTTTGTTCTCTAATTGGATAAGTCATTCTTGACGGAATCTGACCTTCAGCAGAAGCATCAGCATTTGATGGCGGAACAAGAGCCGGAAAGTTTAGTCTTCTTGTAGACGTCCATCCTTCAAAACCTCTATTGAATAAAGCATACCATGCCTGCTCTCCAATTTTTTGCTGCCAGGTTCCTGTTGCGGTAGCATAAGCAACTGTAGGCTGATCTAAATATGTATCTATATTACCTTGTTGTATTCCCCAATCTTTCATTGATGCAGTAATTGCATTTGTATAATGTGTAGCTGCATCTCCGCTTACGGCAACACCTCTCTCAACTGCTTCGGCTAATAAAAATTCAATTTCTGCGTAATCCATATAAGTTCCTTTAAAATCAGGTAACTGAATTAGATCACCCACATGGGTAAATTTTCCAAAACTATTTTTAATTCCTATTACTCCTCCTTTATAAGGCAACGGTTTTCCGTCTTCATCTTTTAGATTTTGAGCAAAATAAACTGCTGTTCTTGGATCATTTTTTGTCACTAATGCATGTACAAATGGTTTTGCAGGCACAAAATCATGTCTTCCTCCAAAAACTAATTCAACATAGATTGGGTTAGTATTTGGAACATTAGTTTGATATGCTATTTTAGCATTGTCACTATTTGAAGTAAAAACGCCTGTTGAAGCAGAAATAATTGCAGCATCAGCGATCGTATCTTCTAAACCGGAAGCTTTCAGATTAATCCCTAATTTTAGTTTAATACCATTTGCAAATTTTATCCATGCAGATAAATCATCTCTGTAAATAACATCTGCTTGTTCAAAACCAGGATATGAGGTATTTATATTTGCAATACTATTGTCAATACGCACAAGTAAATCTTTGTAAATATCTATTGCTTTATCATATTTAGGTAAATAATTATCTGATCCTTTGTGAGCATCAGTATAAGGTATATCACCAAAAGTATCTACAAGAATCTGATAAGAATACACCATTAAAATATCAATCATTGCCAGCTGATTCTTTTTAATGGCAGTTTTTTCGGCAAATTCAGGATCTGACGTTATAATAACTTGATTATTAATAAAATCTGCTGCTTGAATTAAATCGCCCATAGAACCATCATTTGCAGGAGTTCCACCATAAAAAGCATTCCAATGGTTATCTGAAATTTTTCTGGTTGTCCATTGATAAACAGATTCATCTACGTAGGTAGTTTCTGTCCATTGTTGGTTAACCAATCTAAATATATTTTTATTTACACTCGTATTAACTACTTGTTCTGCAATACCTTTTTCAGCAGCTGTAAATAATGAATAAGCCGGTACTATTGATGGGTTTTTCTCATCTTCATTCATATCGGTCAAATCACTGCAAGAACTTGCCAGCAATACGATACTTAAAAAATAAATTATTTTCTTCATGATATTTTCTATATTAAAATTTAAATGTTAAGTTGAATCCTATGTCTCTGGTTGTAGGCAGTGATCCAACAGAATAACCTCTGGATTTATTTCCTGATGACAAGCCACTTTCAGGATCTGCATAAGGCAAGTTTTTGCTTATTATCCATAAATTTGATCCTAATAAGCTCAATGTTGCAGCATTTACAAATGTTCCTTCAAACATTCTTTTAGGGAAATTATAAGAAATAGAAACTTCTCTTAATTTAACATAAGATGCATCATAAATAAAAGCTTTAGCGGGTGCTGCTAAGTATCCATAATTATTAGAGTAAGCGCCAGGTCCTGTACTTGGTAAATTATTAGTATTTACTGTTGGAACAGTGTTTGCAATTACCGTTTTAGTACCATCTACAGGATTAGTTATTACACCAACACCTGAATTCACAACACCAGTTTCTCTTACATCTCCTACTGCCGTTTCCGGATATAAACCATTAGCAAGACCATAATACATATCTAGTGAGAATATATCTCCTCCTTTTTGAGTATCAATTAAGAAACTTAAAGCAAGATTTTTATAGGTAAGTTTATTTCTTACTCCGCCATTCCAATCTGGTGTAATATTTCCAATAGTATTATCTGATGTTCCTGACATCAAGTATTTACCTGTTTTTTGATCAACAGTTCGTTGACCATTTGTGTAGATATAATCAGTCCCTTTTATAGATCCGTATGCTTCACCGGGAGTTGCATTTATTGATACTCCACCTTGAAAAGAAGCAATCTGTAAATTATCTACACCTTTTGGTAGGGAAATAACTTTACTTTTATTATTTGACCAGTTTACTGTAACATCCCAGCTAAAATTCTCTGTTTTTACAGGAGTTCCTGTAAGTTGAATTTCTAAACCTCTATTTTCAATATTTCCTCCATTAACCCATGCATTTGTAAATCCTGAGGCAGATGAAACTGCTGCAGATACAATCTGATCTACTGTATTGGTCTTATAATAAGTAACATCTAAACCTAAACGTCTATTTAAAGTGCTCGTTTCTAAACCAACTTCAAAAGATTTTGTTCTCTCCGGTTTTAGATTAGAGTTTTTATTAACGTTTGGCAAAGTATACATTGACTCTCCTCTAAAATTAGAACTTCTTGTATAAGTATTTACCAAGCTCAAAGGCTCTGCATCATTACCAACTTCGGCATAGTTTACTCTAAATTTACCTAAGTTCAACCAATCTTCTTTTATTAAATTAGAGAATAAAAAAGATCCCGAAACTGCAGGATATGTATATGCATTATTCCCTTTTGGTAATGTTGATGAAACGTCTCGTCTTACAGAAGCATCAAGAAAATAAGTATCCTTATAACCTAAAGAGGCTTGCGCATAAATACCATCAACTCCCCAACTAACCTTATTTTCAGTAGGGAAAGGCAGTTCATATCTTGAATTAGATAAAGCGTATATACCAGGTGTAACTAAACCACCAATTGTAGAAGAAAGCACATTGTCTCTTTTATTTCTTCTGATATTTGAACCAAGCACTCCAGTCAGACTAAGGTTGTCACCAAATTTTTTATTAAAATTCAGCATAAAATCATAATTGATTTCTTGAAAATTAATATCAAATCGCTGATAACCTGATTTCTCGTCAACAGGTGATAATCCAAATCCTGAAGCTACAGATCCTACAGCTCTTCTTTCTTCTTGTACTTGATTATAGGTGTCTAAAGAAACTCTTCCTAATGCACTCAACCACTTTGTTATTTCATAGTTAAGTGAAGCGTAGCTAAATAAACGGGTTTTATTATCCGAAGAATAATTTTGATAACGCGTAAAGTAAGGATTGTCCCAATAGGCAGGTACTAATCCTTTAGCAGAAGTTGGATCAGCCCAGTTCCAGGTAATATTTTGACCTCCGGAAGCATTATACACATTTTGCAATTCCTTTACGTCAACGTTTGTTTGCCACCATTGTCTAAAAGTCCCCATAATATTATCATTATAACCTGTAGAGTTTCTACCTACGGTATTTTGTAATGTTACAGCCGCGTAAGCATTTGCAGTTAGTTTATCAGTGATTTTTTGACTGAATCTTGCACTTATCTGATTTTTTTTCAATTCGCTATTTGGCAATATTCCCGTTTGAATTGTATTAACATAAGACATTGAAAGGCTTGATCTCTCTGTCGCTTTTTCAATAGATATGCTATTTGTATTTGTCTGAGCCGATTTAAAGAAAGAAATTGGTCCGTTTTCGGCTGCACTCCATGCAGTTGCCTTACCATAATTTTTTGAATATGGAGTAAATGCATCCCATTGATAAACTTGATTTCCTGTAAAACGATCACCATATGAAGCATCATTTGATGTATCAACTGTTGGTATAGGGGATGTTGGATCTATAAAAGAACTTCCAAATCCGTATCCGGCACCATATTTATTTTGATATTTAGCAAATGTAGACTTATCAACTGTACCGACTGTCATCGTACTTGAAAAAGTAAAACCTACTTTGTTATCTCCTTTTTTTCCTTTTTTAGTAGTTACCATTACAACACCATTAGCGGCTCTTGATCCGTATAAGGCTGTAGCTGCAGCTCCTTTAAGAATATTGATACTCTCAATATCTTCCTGGTTAATATCAGCCACACTATTACCATAATCATAACCGCCTCTTCCTGTTGCCTGATTAGCAGTATTTGTATTTGAGTTATCAATAGGCACTCCATCTACGACCCATAAAGCCTGATTGCTTTGAGTTAGAGATTTGTTTCCACGAATTACAACATTTGTTGAACCTCCAAAGTTTGTATTTCTTGAAACCTCAACTCCCGCTGCTTTACCAGACAAAAGGTTGGCAACGTTTGTACTTCCGGCTCCACTATTTACCAAATCTTTTCCGGTAATTTGCTGAGATGCATATCCCAGTGATTTTTTTTCTCTTTTAACTCCCAAGGCTGTTGTTACTACAACTCCTTCAAGTTCTACAGATTCATCTTTTAATGTAACATTAACAACTGAAGAACTAGCAGCTACTTCTTGGGTCTTCATTCCTATGTAACTGAATATTAAAGTTTGGCTTGATTCCGCCTTGATAGAATATTTTCCGTCAAAATCAGTTTGTGCTCCTGATTTTGTTCCTTTAACCAGTACGCTAACCCCTGGTAAAGGTATTCCGGCCTTGTCTGAGACTATCCCAGTAATTTTTTTTTCTTGCGCAAAAGCGAATTGCAAAGCAAGTACAAAAAAAAGCACCACAAATCCTTTTAATTTTTGTTTCATTATTTTGAGTTTTTGATTTAAGGGCGCAACTTATTACAAAAATATAATTTTAACAAGAATTTTATTTTATTTAACATTATTAATTATAATACTTATATTACAATAATGATATTTAATGTATAAAAAAGTAAGATAAGTCTTTGTATTAAAGATTATTATCTTACAAACCAAGCTTGTTTTTTGTAAGAATAAATTCCAAAACGTAAACCCAGAATAAAAACATAAAAACTATTGTCATTTTAACTTTTCGGCAATTAGCAAAGAATTATCAATGTTTAAAAAAACATTACTTTAAATAAAAAAACCGTCTAAATCAAGTTTAGACGGTTTAATCCTTTTACTACTTTCTTCTAAAAGCTTACTAATTCAAAATAGTTAAAAATAGAGATAAGGGAATATTTTACTAATTACTAACCCAAAAAAACCTATAACAAAAGTATAACATAACATAATCTTAATCTGACACAATAAGTCATAAAAACAATAAAAAAAGCCAATAGTTTTTCAACCATTGGCTTTCATATCATTTACTATTTTAGACTTTTACATTCTCTCCGGAACTTCGATTCCCAACAAAGTAAAGGCCGACTTTATAACTTCGGCTACTTTTTGAGAAAGCTGTACTCTGAATATTTTTTTTGTTAAATCAACTTCACCTAATATATGTACGGATTGATAAAATGAATTATATTCTTTTACTAAATCATAAGTATAATTAGCAATCAAAGCAGGGCTGTGATTTTGAGCAGCATTTTGAATTACTTCCGGGAAAAGTTCGATTTGTTTTACCAATTCTTTTTCTTTTTCGTGTAACTCTTCTGTATTGGTCTTAGCTGAAAAATCAAAATCGGCTTTACGAATAATTGATTGAATTCTCGCATAGGTATATTGTATAAACGGACCTGTATTTCCAGCAAAATCTACAGATTCTTCAGGATTAAACAAAATACGTTTTTTAGGATCTACTTTTAAGATGTAATATTTCAACGCTCCTAAACCTATTGTTTTGTACAGTTTAGCTTTTTCTTCTGCTGAATAACTATCTAATTTTCCTAAATCTTCAGAAATTTGTTTGGCTGTATCTGTCATATCCTGCATCAAATCATCGGCATCAACAACAGTTCCTTCACGGCTTTTCATTTTACCCGAAGGTAAATCAACCATTCCGTATGATAAATGATAAAGACTAGAAGCCCAATCAAAACCAAGTTTTTTCAGAATCAGAAACAATACCTTAAAGTGGTAATCTTGTTCGTTACCAACTGTGTAAACCATTCCGCCAACATCCGGCATATCTTTTACACGTTGAATTGCTGTTCCAATATCTTGCGTCATATAAACAGCAGTTCCGTCAGAACGTAATACAATTTTACGATCTAAACCTTCATCTGTCAAATCTATCCAAACTGAACCGTCAGGATCTTTTTCAAAAACACCTTTATCAAGACCAACCTGAAC
The DNA here is from genome assembly GCF_963422545.1 of uncultured Flavobacterium sp. NCBI lineage: Bacteria > Pseudomonadati > Bacteroidota > Flavobacteriia > Flavobacteriales > Flavobacteriaceae > Flavobacterium > uncultured Flavobacterium sp. The sequence continues at coordinate 31,603 of NZ_OY730261.1, read as the reverse complement.
AACATCTTTTCCTAATAAATAGGTATTACTTTCATAATAATATTTATCAAAATTAACTCCAAGATTGGTATAAGTTGTTGCAAAACCATCATAAACCCATTGGTTCATCATTTTCCAAAGTGAGATTACTTCATCATCTCCAGATTCCCATTTTTTTAGCATTTCCTGAGCTTCAACAATAATTGGAGCTTGTTTTTTTGCCTCTTCTTCTGTTTTACCAGTTTCTATTAATTGATTGATTTCGCCTTTATAGGCTTTATCAAATTCAACATAATATTTACCAACCAGTTTATCTCCTTTTAAATTTGAACTTTGAGGAGTTTCACCATTTCCAAACTTCTGCCAAGCCAGCATTGATTTACAAATATGAATTCCACGATCGTTTATAATTTGAGTTTTATATACTTTTTTACCTGACGCCTTGATAATTTCAGCCACAGAATATCCTAACAAATTGTTACGAACGTGACCTAAATGCAAAGGTTTATTAGTGTTTGGCGAAGAATATTCAACCATAATTGCTTTGTCAGCAGGATTTGGAATTACATATCCAAACTTGTTATTGTCTTTTATTTCATTAAAGAAATTCAAATAATAACTATCCGAAATTACAATATTCAGGAAACCTGATACCACATTAAAGCGTGCTACTTCAGAAACATTTTCAACCAGATAATTTCCAATTTTATTTCCTAATTCGACAGGATTGCTTTTGATCACTTTCAATAAAGGAAAAATCACCATTGTAATATCGCCTTCAAACTCTTTTCGGGTTGTTTGAAATTCGATTTTATCAACAGTAACATCAAATAATGCTTGTATTGCTTTTTGTATAGAAGGAGTAAGAATTTGTGATAATGACATGTAAACTTATTTTTAAAGTGAGCAAAGATACTGCTTATTCATCAATTACAGAAAATGAAAAACATATAAAATATAAGGAAACGATTAGAATTTCTTAAAAAGTGAATTGTTCTGAATGTTAAAATTATCAAAAAATCAAAACGTTAATCTCCTATAAAACAGATCATCTAACTATAGAGATGTTTTTTATTTTAATTTTCTTGTAACATATCAACGATAAAAGAGTCTTAATAGGGACTTTAAATTCGTTTGAAGCCAAAGCTAAAAAAAAATAAAAAAACAATCACCATCATCAATCAATCAAAAAAAATCAATTATTACAATATGAAACTAAAATTCTTTCTGTTTGCATTACTAGGTATAATTGCAACAGCACAAGCCCAAAATGTTGGGGTAGTCTCCGGAAAAATTACCGAAAAATCTAATAACGCGCCTATTTCTTATGCGACCGTTTCTATCAAAGACAACGGAAAAGTAGTTTCAGGAGTTAACACAGATGATAATGGTGATTTTACCATTAAAAATTTGGCTCTAAAAAGCTATACTATCGAAATTCAATACATTGGATTTAGAAAACATATTGGTTCTTTAATTTTGAGCGATAACAAAAAAACAGCTACTGTTAATGTATCTCTTGAAGAAGAAGCAACACAACTAAAAGGAGTTAGTATTGTAGCCGAGCGCTCTACTATTGAACAAAAAATCGACAGAAAAGTAGTTACCGTTGGAAAAGATTTGACTACCGCGGGAGCTTCGGCATCTGATATCATGAACAACATCCCATCTGTAAATGTTGATCAGGATGGAAAACTTTCTCTTCGTGGAAACGACAATGTACGTGTATTAATTGACGGGAGACCATCTAATATTGACCCTGCACAATTGTTGAAACAAATTCCGTCGACTTCTATCAAAAAAATTGAGTTGATTACAAATCCAAGTGCAAAATACAATCCGGAAGGAATGTCAGGAATCATCAATATTATTTTGCACAAGAATGCCAACACTGGTTTTAACGGAAGCTATAGTGGCGGAATCACTTTTGGAGAAACTGCCAAATACAATCAATCATTAGATTTGAACTATAAAACCGGGAAAGTAAATTTCTTTGGAAATGTGGGGCAAAACTTCGGAACTTATCGCAACCATGGTTTTATCACAAGAGCAGATCAGGATATTACTCAAAAAATAAATGTCTTAAATGATAATGATTCCTACTTATATAAAATTGGAATGGATTATTTAATTGACGATCACAACACGCTGTCTATTTATACCAACCAAAATAAATCGAACGGTAAAGGATTTGTAGACACTAATATTGATTATAATAATGTGACAAATTCAGATATCTCTAACATTTTCCAAAAATCCAGATACACTGGTCCGGATCAGGTTGGAACTTACAATTTAGCATACAAGCATATCTTTAAAAAAGAAGGTCACACCTTAGATTTTGAAGCAAATTATAGCGACAATAAAGAAACACAAAATGCTTCTTTTGACACTAAAACAACAAAAATTGACAATACTGCAAATAGTATAATTTATGATGATTATATTAAAGGTACTCGTAAATTAAGCACTGTGAATGTTGATTACGTAAATCCGTTAAACGACATAACTACTCTTGAAGCCGGTGCCGAAGCCAGAATTACAAAAACAGATAATGATTATATTACCGGTAATCCTCTTGCAAAACTTCCAGTTTCTAACTACACTTATGATACTAATATCTACTCAGCTTATGTAACTTTTGGTCAGAAATTTAAAAAATTAAGCTATCAATTAGGCGCTCGTTTTGAGAGTTATAAAGTAGCTGCGAATTTAAATCACGGTCTTGAAAAATTTGATGATGATTACATTACTTTATACCCATCAGCTTATTTAACTTATAATCTTAATGAGAAAAACACTTTTCAATTAAGCTACAGCCGTCGTGTTGACCGTCCGAGTTTAGAACAAACAAAACCTATTCGTGAGTTTTCTACACCGTTAGTAACTTCATTAGGAAATCCTGAGTTAAGACCTCAGTTTACAAACTCAGTGGAAATAAATTACACTAAAACTTTAGAAAAAGGAAGTTTTACTGCCGGTGTTTTCGTGAGAAGCATCCATGATCAAATTAGCAGAATTTTATATCCTGATGTTACAGAGCCTAATAGTAACAAGCAAATTATGTCTTTTACCAACTATGACCATAATACGGCTTACGGATTTGAAGCTTCTTTTAATTATAAAATTACAAAATGGTGGGATATTTCTCCATCTATAGATTTTTCAAGCATCAATCAGCAAGGAGTTGTGTTTTTATATGATCCGGCAACAAACACAAGTAATCCACTGGAAAGAAAAGTTACTGTTGCAGCATTTAATGGTCGTATGAATTCAAACTTTAAAGCAAATAAACGTTTAAGCTTTTTATTATTCGGATTTTACAGAGGTGCAGTTGACGGTCTTCAAAATAATAGTCATGAAATGTACAAAATGGACATAGGTTCACGTTATACATTATTAGACAATAAGATGAATATCAGTGTACGTTTTAATGACGTATTCAATACAATGAAATATGGGTTTGATACTATGTATCCTTATCCGCAAGCAGGACAATTCAATTGGGAGAGTCAAACCGTTTATTTAGGATTAACATATAACTTTGGAGGTGCAAAAATCAAAAACCTGCAACGTAAACAAAGAGAAGATAACACTAATAAAGGTGGTGGCGGAATGTTTTAATCCCTCTTTTATTAGTAGATTTTAATAGTTCTTGTAGAAAAGAAAAGCCTGGAGTATGCCAACTCCAGGCTTTTCTTATTTTTATAATGTGCTTTTATAAAAAATTCTTTAATTCTTTTACCTCTTCAGGATTTGCAGTTTCTGTATTATCTGTAATGGCTGACGAATGATAAAAAGTAGGCTCTAGTTTATCTTGTAATAATTTAATATTTGAAGATCGTAAACCTCCTCCAGGCATAATTTCGATTTTGTCTTTTGACCATTTTTGAATCTTTTCTAAAGCAAAAATTCCTTCTTCAACATTTATTCCTTGTCCTGAAGTCAAAATGGTATTAAAACCACATTCAATTACATCTTTAAGAGATTCTTTGACATCTTTTACCACATCAAAAGCACGATGAAACGTACACGAAAGCGGACTTGCTAAACTGACTAATTCTTTATTGCGCCTTTTATTAATACTTCCGTTTTCTTTTAAAATTCCGAAAACAAAGCCATCTACTCCCAATTTCTTAAATTGTTTTATGTCTTGTTTCATTTCTACAAACTCCTCATCAGAATAAACAAAATCTCCACCGCGGGGCCTTATGATCACATGCATTTTTATCGAGACATTCTCCCTCACTTTTAGCGCTAAAATATAATTAGGAGTTGTTCCGCCAAGTTTCATGTTCTCACAAAGTTCTATTCGATCAGCACCACTTTCCTGCGCAATTATGGCTGATTCATAATTAAAACACGCTATTTCTAGTTGATTCTTTTTCATTTTAATAAAATTATTTGCCATTGCGAGGAACGAAGCAACCACACTAACAATAAACACATTTGTTTATCAAAAATGACATCCCAGATGTGATTGCTTCGTTCCTCACAACGACAAGATTGCGTAACAAAACACGAAATTATAAAAAAACCTGCTTCAAAGCAGAGCAGGTTTTAAATATAATGTAAGAACGAATTAAATTACCATTTGATAATTGCACTGGCCCAAGTAAAACCACTACCAAAAGCAGCCAAAACAACTGTATCTCCTGATTTGATTTTTCCTTGTTCCCAAGCTTCTGTCAAAGCAATTGGAATAGATGCTGCGGTTGTATTTCCGTATTTCTGAATATTATTATGAACCTGATCATCTCTCAATTTGAATTTATTCTGAATGAATTGCGAAATTCTCAAATTTGCCTGATGCGGAATCAACATGTCAATGTCAGAAACTTGTAAACCGTTTGCTTCTAAACCTTCATTGATTACCTCAGCAAAACGAACTACTGCATTTTTAAATACAAATTGTCCATTCATATAAGGATAATAACTTTCGTCATTCGGGTCATTATCTGCTAAAATATCAGTTACCCAACGCGCTCCCATTCCAGGTGCCTGCAAAGCTAACTCTTCGGCATGTTGTCCTTCTGAATGTAAATGTGTTGATAAAATTCCTTTTGTCAAATCTTCTTCACGACTTAAAACAGCTGCTCCTGCTCCATCTCCAAAAATAACAGAAACTCCGCGTCCGCGAGTTGTCATGTCCAATCCTGTTGAGTGCACTTCTGAACCAATTACCAAAATGTTTTTATACATTCCGGTTTTAATGTATTGGTCTGCAACAGAAATTGCATAAACAAAACCAGAACATTGATTTCTAACATCTAATGCTCCTACTGTTCTTAATCCTAAATCACGTTGAACCAAAACTCCCGGTCCTGGAAAATAGTAATCCGGACTTAATGTAGCAAAAACCACAAAATCAATATCCTCTTTGGCAACGCCAGAACGTTCTATAGCAATTTTAGCTGCTTTTACTCCCATTGTTGTCGTGGTATCTTCTCCACGAATGATATGTCTGCGTTCCTGAATCCCTGTTCGCTCCTGAATCCACTCATCATTGGTATCAATAAGCTTGGACAAATCATCGTTAGTCACAACATTTGAAGGAACATAATATCCTAAGCCCGTTATTTTTGAATGATACATATTCTTTTATTATTTGTTAAAAAATTGGATTGCAAATTTAAGTATTGTTTAAAACATAAGAGTACAAATTACTCTTTTTTTCGTAATTAGCAATTTAATATACTTTAATTATATAAACTATTAAAGTAAGTTCTATTCTAAAAAATCAATTTTTAACCCAAAACAATGAAAACAATGAAAAATAACGTATAAAATGTAACAAGAGTAAACTACCTTAGACAAACATTTATGAATGCTACTTTTTCGAACCCCTAAAATTCAAACTATGAAATTAAAGGTTACATTATTCTTATTTTTAAATATTGGTTTCTTTGCTTTTGCCCAAGAAAACTTAACTTACCAAAAACCATCTAAATCTATTCTGGATTTAGCCGATTATGAAAGGGCTCCCACGGTATCAATGGATACTAAAAAAGAAAACATGCTCTTATTGTACAGAAGTACATATAAAACATTAGACGATTTAAATCAGGACGAACTTCGTTTGGGAGGTTTAAGAATTAATCCTGTTACAAATATTTCTAGTACTGTCACTTATATCATAAATCTTAAATTAAGAAAGGTAAACGGTAAAGAGGAAATACAAGTTACCGGATTACCTACAAATCCTAAAATAAGTAATATTCTTTGGTCTCCAAATGATAAGAAAATTCTGTTTTCACATACTACAGCTTCTGGTGTAGAACTTTGGGTTCTGGATGTTGCTTCGGCGCAAGCCACAAAACTAACGGAAGCTATTGTAAATGCAAACTTGGGGAATCCGTTTAACTGGTTTTTAGACAATGAAACTATTTTGGTAAAAATGCTTCCAAAGGATAGAAAACCTCTTTTAGATTCTAAGAAAGATTTGCCAACCGGACCAATTATCTCTAATACTTCTGGAGAAAAATCTCAAAACAGAACGTATCCTGATATGTTGAAAAACAAAAATGATGAAGTTAATTTCGAAAACATCATTACATCTGAATTATACAAAGTGAATATTAACGGAAATGCGGTTTTATTTAAAGAAGCTGCAATGTTTGCCGGAGAAAAAATTTCTCCTGACGGCAATTATATTATGTTAACTACTATTCAGAAACCATTTTCATATGTTGTACCATTGAGCAGATTTCCATCTAAATCAATTGTTTATGACATAAGAGGAAAAGAAATCAAAACGGTTAATGAAGTTCCGTTGAACGAAATTATACCAAAGGGTTTCATGGCGGTTCGAAAAGGAAAAAGAGAAATGACCTGGAGAAACGACAAACCTGCAACTTTATCTTATGTTGTAGCTCTGGACGAAGGAGATCCTGCAAACAAAGTCGACTTTAGAGATGAAGTTTTTCTTTGGGATGCGCCGTTTACTACGGATGCAACTTCATTAGTAAAAACACCTCAACGTTATTCTGATATTGTTTGGGGTAACAACAATGTCGCTTTTGTTACTGACGAATGGTATGATACCCGTAATACCAAAACATATTTGATCAATCCATCGAATCCAAGTCAGCAAGCAAAAGTAGTTACTGATAGAAACCAACAAGACGTTTACTCAGATCCTGGTATTTTTGAGACGAGAAAAAACGAATACAATAAATATGTTCTGGCAATCGAAAAAGATAACGCATATAGAATTGGTGACGGATATACTAAAAACGGTCAGTTTCCTTTTATAGATGAATTCAATGTAAAGACATTACAATCTAAGCGTATTTATACTTCTTCTTATAAAGACAAAAAAGAAGATTTATTGGAAATTGAAGATTTTAAATCCGGTAAAGTTTTAGTTCAGATTCAATCTAAAAGTGAATATCCGAATTATTACTTCAGAAACATCAAAAAACAAAATAGCTTAACGCCTATTACGGCTTTCAAAAATCCGTTTGAAAGTATTAAAGATGTTAGCAAAGAAGTTATCAAATACAAGCGTAAAGACGGATTGGAACTTTCTGGGACTTTATATTTACCTGCAGGTTATGATAAAGCAAAAAAAGAGAAACTTCCTTTACTGATCTGGGCTTATCCGGCAGAATATAAAGATAGAAACAGCGCTGGCCAATCGACTCAAAACTCAAACGAATTTACTTTCCCATATTATGGATCTTTTGTCTATTGGGTAACTAAAGGATATGTGGTTCTTGATGATGCCGCTTTTCCTATTATTGGAGAAGGTACTACTGAACCAAATGATAATTTTATGTCGCAATTAGTCGATAATGCACAAGCTGCAATTGATGCTGTTGATGCTTTAGGATATATTAACCGTAAAAAAGTTGCCATTGGCGGACATTCTTATGGTGCTTTTATGACGGCTAATTTATTAACGCATTCTAATTTATTTGCCTGCGGAATTGCCAGAAGCGGCGCGTATAACAGAACATTGACTCCGTTTGGTTTCCAGAGTGAGCAACGTAATTACTGGGAAGTTCCCGACGTTTACAACACAATGTCTCCTTTTATGAATGCTGATAAAATGAAAACACCTCTTTTGTTAGTTCATGGTGAAGCCGATAACAATCCGGGAACTTTTACTTTGCAGACTGAACGTTACTTTCAGGCGCTTAAAGGCTTAGGTGCTCCTGCAAGAATGGTGATTTTACCTAAAGAAGCTCACAGTTATGTGGCAAAAGAAAATATTTTGCATTTGCTGTGGGAACAAGATCAGTTTCTGGAGAAGTATTTAAAAAACTAGAATTTCATCCAAATAGTAAACCAGAAACAAGAAACCCGATAGTTTTTAGACTATCGGGTTTCTTGTTTTTATAGGATTAAAAAAAATTATCTAATTTTCTAATTGACACATTATCTAATTATAAATAATTTAAACCTAAGAAAATTTCCTGTTCAAGAGGCAAATCGATTTCACTTTCAAAAAACACAAGTTGTCTTTTATAAACTGTTTCAATTAAATAATGATTTCCTCTAAAATAGGTTCTTCTAATTTTTACCGGCAAATTAGATTCAGTCACCATTTTAAACTGATGTGGATATACCAAAGTTTTATGCATTTGATCTTCGTACGGAACTAACAAATGTGTTGAAACTTCATTTACTTCTCCAAAAAGTGACGCTACATATTTAGTTTCCGGATCTTCATAAATTTTTGTTGGATCATCCTTAACGATGATTTCTCCGTTTCGCATTACAATCGTTTCATCCGCAAATGACAAAGCATCGGTGCTATCATGGGTTGCGATGATACATGTAATTCCTTTTTGTTTTAAGTATCTAAATAAATTTCGGCGTAAAGCATTTTTTCTAAAAGCATCAATTTGACTAAATGGTTCGTCAAGCAAAATCACTTCCGGTTCTAGTGCCAAAACTCTTACTAAAGCTACTCTTTGCTGTTGTCCTCCACTTAAAAACTTTGCTTTTACATTAGAAAACTGCTCCATTTCGACCATTTCTAATAATTCCTGAACGCGAAGTTTTTTCATATTAGCAAAACCATTCGAAAGAAACTTACCAACATTTTCGGCTACTGTTTCAAAAGGAGACAAATCAAAATCCTGAGCCAAATATTTCATATAAGGCATCCCGGGAATTAAGTTATACTTTGGTCCTAGAATAGGCTTTTCATTATAAAAAATCTTTCCTTCATCTAAATCATATAAGCCGTACATTAATTTAAGAAGCGTACTTTTTCCGCAGCCACTTTCACCAATAATGGCAATATTATCACCTTTATTTATAGTAAAAGAAACGTTTTTTATAACAGGGTTTTCGGTATACGAAAAAGAAATATTTTGAATGTCGAGCATGGGTTGTATTTGAAAGTCCAAATTTACAATGTTTAATTTCTAAAGTCAAAAAAAAGCTGCTTCAATTACGAAACAGCTTTTAAGAAATTTTATTGCGTTTAAAACTTATTTTCCGGCTTGAGCTTTTGCATCATTTACCATTTTGTCATTTGCAGTAATTGAGAATTCTACACGACGGTTTTGTGCTTTTCCTGCTGGAGTATCATTTGTTGCAATAGGATCGGCGATTCCTAAACCAGAAGTTTTGAAACGGCTTGATTTTAATCCTTTTGAAACTAAATAAGCTTGTACAGATGCAGCTCTTTGTCCTGAAAGTGTTAAGTTATATTCTGGTTTTCCAGTATTATCAGTATAACCAAAAATTTGAATATCAGTATCTCCATACTCAGTAAATACAGGAATCAATTTGTCTAAGTTAGCTTTTGCCTGAGTTGTTAAAGTTGATTTGTTAGTATCAAAACGAACAGAGTTTTCGTTAAGAGTTAAGTGAATTCCTTCACCTACTCTTTCAACATCAGCACCTGGTAAAGCCTGATCAATTTCACGAGCTTGTTTATCCATTTTGTTTCCAATAAGCGCTCCGGTTCCACCACCTACAGCCGCTCCAATTGCAGCACCTAAAGCAGCGTTACCACCGTGTCCTAAATTATTTCCTAAAATACCACCAATAATTCCACCGGCAACTACTCCAATTCCGGCACCTTTTTGTGTATTATTTGCATTTTTCACTGAATCACAACTTGTAAAGAAACTTACTAATACAAATAAACTACTAAGGCTTAAAACGGTTATCTTTTTCATATTTTTATTTTTTTATATTAATTAGCTCTTTGAAATTGGTAAGTTACATCCTTAACTTGTCCACCAACATTAATATTGTCGATCAACTGAAATGAACTATCAGTTAACCCGGCTACTTTAAGTAAATACCCTGATTTAACATTTTTTGCTTTTAATCCCGGATCTACAATTTTAAGCACAAAAAGTCCCTGACTGTTAATACTCCAAACAATTGGAGAAGTAAAGCCTGTACAACTTGGCGCAGTTAAAGCCATAGTACCTTTATTATTATTTGAAATAAACTTCCATGTACTTCCAATAAAACATTTAGAATCTGCAAGATCAAATGAAGTTACTTTGATATACTCTGAACCAGGATAAGAAACATTGGTCAATACCCAATTTCCTTTAAGTGCTACTTGAGTAGGTCTGTCAAGTTTAGTCGATAGTGTAGGTGCTCCAGTTGAAGCTGTTGTAGACGAAGCTGATTTACACGCGAAAAACATCGTGGCGATCATGCAAATGAAAATAACTTTCTTCATTTTGTACATTTTTTTTAAGTTAATACTGACACGTTTAACAATGATTATGCCACAAAGATACAATTCATAGGAATATCTTGGGTTTCAAAATCTAATTATTTTCTTTCAAAATTAACACTTACGCCATTTTGTCACCCAAAAAACAATTGGTATTCTATTTGAAGAAATGAGAATCATCACTTTAAACTCAAAATTAAAATAAATATGACAACAGGTAAAATTAATGTTTCGGTAGAAAACATCTTTCCCTTAATCAAAAAGTTCTTGTACAGCGATCACGAAATCTTCTTACGTGAGCTGGTTTCGAACGGAACAGACGCTACTTTAAAATTAAAACACCTAATTAGTATTGGCGAAGCTAAAGTAGAATACGGAAATCCGGTAATCGAAATCAAGGTTGACAAGGAAGGGAAAAAAATCCACATCATTGACCAAGGTTTAGGTATGACGGCTGATGAAGTTGAAAAATACATCAATCAGGTAGCTTTTTCAGGAGCCGAAGAATTCCTTGACAAATACAAAGATTCTGCAAAAGATTCTGGAATTATTGGTCATTTTGGTCTTGGTTTCTATTCTGCATTTATGGTTGCAGAAAAAGTAGAAATCATTACAAAATCATACAAAGACGAACCAGCTGCACACTGGACTTGTGACGGAAGCCCTGAATTTACTTTAGAGCCGGCTGACAAAACTTCACGTGGTACAGAAATTATCCTGCATGTTGCAGAGGATTCTCTGGAGTTTTTAGAAGATTCTAAAATCAGTGGATTATTGAATAAGTATAACAAGTTTATGCCTATTCCGATTAAATTTGGATCAAGAACAGAAACACTTCCAAAACCGGAAGATGCTCCTGAAGATTATATCAACGAAACTATTGAAGTTGATAATATCATCAACAATCCAAACCCAGCCTGGACAAAACAACCAAGCGAATTATCTGATGAAGATTATAAAAACTTCTACAGAGAATTGTATCCAATGCAATTTGAAGATCCGTTATTCAACATTCACTTAAATGTAGATTATCCATTTAACTTAACCGGAATTTTGTATTTCCCTAAGTTAGGTTCAGATATGCAAATTCAAAAAGATAAAATTCAATTGTACCAAAACCAAGTTTATGTTACTGATAACGTAGAAGGAATTGTACCTGAATTTTTGACAATGTTAAAAGGAGTTATTGATTCTCCGGATATTCCTTTGAATGTTTCTCGTTCTGGTTTACAGGCTGATGGCGCTGTTAAGAAAATCTCAAACTACATCACTCGTAAAGTTGCAGATAAATTGAAAGCTTTATTCAACGAAAACCGCGCTGATTTTGAAGCAAAATGGAACGACATTAAAATCGTTTTAGAATACGGAATGCTTTCTGAAGATAAATTCTACGAAAAAGCAGGTGCGTTTGTTTTGTATCCAACAGTTGACGATACTTACTTTACTCTTGAAGAATTAAAAGAGAATTTAAAAGAAAATCAAACTGATAAAGACGGAAAATTAGTTGTTTTATATGCCGGAAATAAAGATGCTCAACACTCTTATATTGAAGCAGCAAAAGAAAAAGGTTACGAAGTTTTACTTTTAGATTCTCCAATTATCTCTCACTTAATTCAAAAAATTGAAGGTGATAATAAAGATGTGACTTTCGTTCGCGTAGATTCTGATCATATTGATAATTTAATTAAGAAAGACGAAAACACTATTTCTAAATTATCTGATGAAGAAAAAGAAACTCTTAAAACTTCATTAGAAGCATATATTCCAAAAGCATATTCTGTACAATTGGAAGCTATGAATAGTCAAGCTGCTCCATTCATTATCACGCAACCGGAATTTATGCGTAGAATGAAAGAAATGAGTCAGTCTGGCGGTGGCGGAATGTTCGGAATGGGAAATATGCCTGAAATGTACAACTTGGTTGTAAACATTAATTCTGATTTGGCTACAAGTATTTTGAATACTGAAGACAAAACACATCAGGAACATTTAGTAAAACAAGCTTTAGACTTAGCTAAATTATCGCAAAACCTGTTAAAAGGTGAAGCTTTGACTGCTTTTGTAAAAAGAAGTTTTGAAATGATTAAATAAGGTTAACTAATAACCTATCCTAAAGCCTGCAAGTTTTCACTTGCGGGCTTTTTTATTTTAAGCTGTCAGCCAGCAATTACACGCTGTGAGTTAATTCTTTAAAAAACAAGTATTTGTACGCACCTTAAAAATGATATTTTATGTAATTTTATTTCGAAATAGAATTACATAAAAGACATTAAAAAATTCTCAATAAAAACAATTTAACTAACCAAAACTATGAGAAAAATTTATCGCTACGAAAAATTATCGTACACAGCCAAGGCAGATGAAGAAATTACATTTGAAGTTAAATTCATATCAGATGGAAACATCGGACATACTGTAATTAATATCCCCGGAAATGATGATCCGGAAATTGCTAATTCAGGAAAAGCAGTATTGGGAAAAATAGAATCCCTTCTCTCACAAAAAACATTTGTAGTTTCAGACATCGCAAATCCAATACCACAAGAAGACAAAATAATTATTGAATATTATATCAATGAAAAACTATTAAAAAGGCACAGTAATGATAAAAGTGAAACAGATCGTCCTTATGTCATTTTAACCATTAAATTTTCTGTAGAATGAAAAACTGGATCACAATTATTCTCCTGATTTCTTTTGGCACAATACAGTCTCAAAAAAAGCTAGACGCACTTACCACGCCTTCATCTCCTGCGGCATCAATGTTAGGCATGCAGCCCAGTTCTATACTTCAGCCCAAATCGTATCGTGCGTTAGAAGCTGCTCTTTTTACAAACTTTAGCGATAACAATGGCAACAGTGTAATTCCAAACGATTTTGGGTTAGAATTCATGCCTTATTGGGCTACTGATCATGGTATTACGATAGAGGAGTATCTTTATCCTAAAATTAATCTGAATCAAATTCTCCGAAATTCTTCTTTTTCAGTAGCTTCAACTCAAAACTTTCTGCTTCAGGACAGCACAAAAACAAAAAGTATTGCTTTGGGTTACCGTACATCATTATTTTTTGGAAACGCGCAGGACAAAGAAATTATCAAACAACATATTGACAGACTCACTATCAACCAGCGTGTGGGCTCAAAAATCATGTCTCGACTTATAGAACTTGAATCTAAATTTCACTATAAAACAAAAGAAGAATACTTAACGGCTGTTCATGACTCTCTTACTATTCGTATTAATGAAGTTTTAGGAAAAAAATCAATAAAGCAAGCCGAAGAAATAACCAAAAACATCTACGACGCAACAGAAAATCTTTCTTTTGACGAAAATAATACAGATCTATTTTTTACTTCTTTTTTAGAATTGATAGAATCTAAAATGATGGGAAGTTATGAAGAGTTCAAAGCTTATATTCAAGAACGACAAGGATTTAATATTGACTTTGCTTATGCTTTATCACTAAATTTTCCAACTAATGATTTTGGATATTCTCAAGTACCGCGTCAATCATTTTGGATAAATCCATCTTATAAATTTTCAGATAAAATTAATTTTCTAAAAGCAATTGGGGTTTTGCGCTACGAATGGTACAATAAAAAGTACTTCGAAAAATATTTTCCTGACACTAAGGTCTACAAAAACAACTTTGATTACGGGTTAGCATTATTAGGCGAGTTTAAGAAATTCTCTATAGAATTTGAAGCAACCGGCAGAAAAAGCAGTTCACTTTCGGCAGCAGGTACTGACGGTTCTGGAAATACTTTGTATACTAAAGAAACGGCATCAGATTTTCAATATATAGGTACATTTAGTTACAGACTCACAGAACAGATTGCTTTATCGTATCAGATTGGAAGTTCTTTTAAACCAATATTTACCACTAATGGTACATTAATTTCGTTACTTTCTCTAAACTTTGGTTTTGGAGGCCCTAATACAACTGATGTTACTTCAAAAAAATAGAATATAGCAATTCAACATTTTAAATCGTTAAGGATAAAACTGAAAAATCCTGCAGATTAATTTCTGCAGGATTTTTTTGTTTTATACTAATTTCAAATATTTTTAAAAAGGGGAATTCTCCCCTTTTATGCCGATAATCGAATTCATAATTTTACATACCTGAAAATCAGATAATTAAATAAAATTATTTTGTAGAAACACAAACTACAAACATAAATCCTAAAAATCATGGATAAAAAAAAATTCACTGAAAACGGAGAAGTACTAACTATTCTGCGAGATCTAAAAGAGCAAATTGGAGACAAGAAATTCTCAGACATTATAGATGCTAACAATTGTCAATATGTTGATTTAGTACAAGAAGGCGGAGGCGTACTGGGAATTGCCTTAGTTGGTTATGTCTATGTTCTGGAACAAATGAAAATTCGGTTTTTAAGTCTGGCAGGAACCTCAGCCGGAAGCATTAATACTATGCTTATGGCCGCAGCAGGTTCAATAGACATTGAAAAATCAGAATGGATATTAGATTGCTTATGCAATAAAAATTTATACGATTTTGTAGATGGCGATCATGATGCCCGCGAATTTATTGATGCCTTATTAAGCGATTCCAGTAATCTAAAATTAATTATGAAAGGATGCCAGGTTGTTGACAATTTTAAAGATGATCTTGGATTAAATCCCGGTAAAAACTTTCATCATTGGATTTCCAATCTTCTTTCTCAAAAAGGAATAAAAAATTATGCTGACCTTAAAGCATTAAGATTAAAAGGAGTTTCAGATCAAAATCAATTGTTTCGAGTAAATAAAGTAAATCAAGGAGATAAAGAAATATACAACAGAGCCGATCATTGGAGTGAAATGGCAATAATAGCGGCAGATATTACAACAGAAAGCAAAATTGTTTTCCCTAAAATGACTGACTTATTTTATTCAAATCCGGATGTCCAGAATCCTGCTGATTTTGTTCGGGCTTCTATGTCAATACCGCTTTTCTTTACCCCTTTTAAAATTAAAAATATCCCTGGAGGAGTCGATGCCTGGGAAAAATGGAATGATGCCACGGGATTAAGAACCTCAGTTCCTTCAGAAGTTATGTTTATGGATGGAGGCATAATTTCAAACTTTCCTATTGATATTTTTCACGAAAACTTAAACGTTCCTGCCTCTCCTACTTTTGGCATAAAACTAGGATATGATAAAAATGAAATTAATAAAAATGAAAAAATGACCAATGTCGTAAGTTCCATGTTTGATACAGCCAGATATGGCTATGACTCAGAATTTTTAAGAAAGAATCCAGATTTTAAAAACCTGATTGGATATATTGATACCGGAAACCACAATTGGCTTAATTTCAATCTTACCGAAGACGCAAAAATTGACCTCTTTATTCGTGGAGCTCAAAAAGCTGCAGAGTTTTTAAATAAATTTGACTGGGAAGGGTATAAAAAAATCAGAAAAGCTAAAAGTGAATATTATAAAACGGTTTAAAAAACAAACCAATTATTAAACATTTTTTAATAAATACACATTGCAAAATCCTGTAAGCCTAGCTTATGGGATTTTTTTTATTGCAATTCATTTTTTTTGCTACATTTGAATGCCTTTAATCTAACTTAAACAAATACCACTATGAAAAAAACAATCATTTTATTTCTGACTGTTTGTGCATCTGCAATTACTTATGTTTCATGTTCAAGCAATGACAGCGTTGTTCAGCAAACCGATGTAACGGCTGTTGGAGCATCTGTTGCAATTGACGCCGCAAACGAAATGGACATCAGCACAGGATTACTTGTAACAACACCAACCGGATCAACAGGAAAAACAACTGAGAGTGCAACAGCCGGAACTTGCGCTACTATTACAGTATCACCAACTACAGATACTTATCCTAAAATATTCACTGTAGATTTTGGAACTACAGGTTGTACAACCAATCAACTTACAAGAAAAGGGAAATTAAAAATTACACTTTCCGGTCCGGTAACTACCACCGGAAGTAAAATGACTATTGAAAGAATTGATTATTCTATAAACGAGATAAAACTAGAAGGAACTATAGAATATACAAACACTACAACTGTTCCAACTGTACCACAATGGACTAGAAAAGTAACAAATGGAAAACTAACTAATGTACTAGGACAAGTATTTACAAACTCAGGCATGCATACTGTAAGACAAACTGCAGGTGTTGATACTCCTTTTTTATTAGATGATAATGTTTATGAAATGATCGACGGAAGCCATACTGTAACTTCTGAAAAAGGAGGAACTTTAACCTTAACCGTTCAGGAAACATTGGTTAAAAAATATTCTTGCAGCTTTGTTTCTAAAGGAAAACTAAAAGTTCAGGGAGGTTTCTTAAACGGAGTTATTGATTTTGGAAATAATGATTGCGACAACAAATACACTTATACGCACGAAAACGGAACTGTATTTGAATTGATGATGTAACAGAATTTTCTTCTAAAATATAAAGAATCCCAATTTAGAAATAGATTGGGATTTATTTTTTAGCAAAATTTAACAACTACTTCTATACATTCAAACTATTTTCTTTATTTTGCAGCAAAATCTAAAAAACCAATGAAAAAATCAATTATTGCCTTTGTTACTCTCGCAGTATTAGCATCTTGTAGCAAAAAAGAATCTACTCCTGACAGCTTACATATTACCGGAAATATAAAAGGATTAAAAAAAGGAACTTTATATATTCAAAGAATTGTTGACACTTCACTTGTTGCTATTGACAGTATCAAAATCGATGGAAACTCAGCATTTGAAAGCAACATCAAATTAAAGTCTCCTGAGATGCTGTATTTATTTCTGGATCGTGGAGTAACCAATTCATTAGACAATAACATTTTATTTTTTGCAGAACCAGGAAATATCAATATTGATACTAATCTGGACAACTTTATTTATAGCGCAAAAATCACCGGATCTAAAAATCAAGAATTATACGAGCAATATCAAAAAATAAATTCTCGTTTTATTGATGAGAATCTTTCTTTGGTTGAACCAAGATTTAAAGCCTTAAAAAGAAAAGATCAAAAAGCAGTTGATAGTATTGATGCAAAACAATCATCAAACATTAGAAGAAAATATCTATATGCTACAAACTTCGCTATTAACAACAAAGATCACGAAATAGCACCTTATATTGCTTTAGCAGAGATTTATGATATCAACATCAAATTCCTTGATACCATTCAAAAATCAATGACTCCTAAAGTAGCTCAATCTCTTTATGGAAAAAAGCTAACCAAATATGTTGCCGACATTAAGAAAGAGCAGCAAAAATAGATTTTTGATAAGCATAAAAAAATGCCCTGAGATATTCAGGGCATTTTTTTATGCTTTATTTTAAGCTTATTTTCCTTTGATTATTTTTTCTAAATATTCAACCTTCTCTTTTTCAACCTGAACCAAACGTTCGTAAAGTTCTACAACTTTATCAAGAGGATTAAACGAGCACTGATGATTTTGACTGAAAGCTCCTTGACTATTGCTAAAATCAGTATCATGAAATGTGTTGAAATAATTAATCATATTTTCTTCCGAGAAATTTTTAATCGCCTCTACCGAAACACCTAATGCTTTTGCAACTTCTTCAAGTTTGCTTTCATCGATCGTTTCACTATTTTCTATAGCCGAAATAGCTTGTTGGTTTGTTCCCAAAGCTTGTGCCAACGCTTCTTGCTTCATATCTCTTAGTTCACGAATACGGCTAATTTTTCGCCCTATATGATTTGGTTTTGCTAGTGTGCTCATAATTCAAAGATAATAATTAAGTGTAACAACAACAATATGTAAAAAACATATTTAACTGTGTACGATACAAACAAAAATACAATTTTTCGGACAATTAATATTTTTATTATTGAAATACACAATCTTGTCATTTCGACGAAAGGAGAAATCACAAACAAAACAAAAACTTTCTTATGAAAATGATTGTCTTAGCCCCGATAGAAGTGGAAATCCTTTTATGGCGGGGTTCGCCATAAAAGATTGAAACGGATAGCGGGATTAGCTCCTTAAAAAAGATTTGACGATATCATACAAAGTCCCAATACTTAAACACAATATTGCCATAAATGACAAACCCGACAGGTTTTAAAAACCTGTCGGGTTTAAAAGATTCTGCGGCAAGATTGAAATTTATTCTTAAGTATAAACCAAAAAAAAACCATCACTAAAAAGTGATGGTTTTATGTTGAGCCGGCGGAGGGACTCGAACCCACGACCTGCTGATTACAAATCAGCTGCTCTAGCCAACTGAGCTACGCTGGCGACTCATTTACGGGTGCAAATATAAAGTGTTTTTTCGTTTTACCAAAATAAATTTACAACTTTATTTAAATAAAAAACCACCACTAAAAAGTGATGGTTTTATGTTGAGCCGGCGGAGGGACTCGAACCCACGACCTGCTGATTACAAATCAGCTGCTCTAGCCAACTGAGCTACGCTGGCGACTCATTACGGGTGCAAATATAAAGCGGATTTTCGTTTTTCCAAAATAAATTTGCACTTTTTTATACTTTTTTTTGCTTACAATTCGTTGATTTTAGCAATCAATTGATTAGCAGTTTCTTCCAATTCAACATTGATTTGTTTGAAGTGTGCTTTTTTGTTTTCAACGTTCTTAGCATTCACTTTTGTGATCAAAGTATCAAATGCAGCAATAGCCTGATCGATCAAAGCATTCGTTTCTGGAGTAGGATTTCCTGTTGTAGACATTTCAAATAAGTAAATTGCCTCAATAATATCTCCTAATACGAAGTTGATGTCTTTCTTTAAATTTTTAACGTTTGCCATTTTTATTTTTATTTTAATTTGCGACTGCAAAAGTACACATTATCTTTTTATTTAATACTATGAAATGTAAATTTCTAAAATTGAAGCATTTCCAGTTAAAATAAATGCATTTATCTCAGCCGGAACTAAAACAGTATCTCCTTTTATATAAGTCTGTTTAAAGCCATCATATTCAATTTCAAAACTTCCTTCGATACACATATAAACTGTAAAAGTCGCTCCGGATTTAGAAACGGTTATTTTATCTTTTAACGGAATAAAATTGGTTGTAAAATAAGGACAATCCACTACTTCATTTGAAGTATTTACTTTTGTCTCATATTTCTTTTGTGTATCTACTTTACTATAATTTATTGCATCGAGTGCCAAATCTACGTGAAGTTCTCTTTTATTTCCTTGCGCGTCTACACGATCAAAATCGTACAAACGATAAGTAATATCTGAAGTTTGTTGAATTTCGGCTACCACAAGCCCTGCACCAATGGCGTGAACAGTTCCGGTTTCTAAAAAGAAAACATCACCAACCTTAGCCTTTACATCGTCTAAAATAGAAACCAGTGTATTATTGTGTAAATGTTTTAAATATTCTTCTTTACTGGAATCTTCTTTAAAACCAACAATAATTCGGGCGTCAGTATCAGCTTGCATTACATACCACATTTCAGTTTTTCCAAAAGAATTATGACGTTCTTTTGCCAATTTATCATTTGGATGAACTTGTATCGAGAGATCTTCACGAGCATCCAAAAATTTAAAAAGCAACGGAAACTGTTTTCCAAAACGCTTATAAACTTCTGTTCCCAGAATTTCGTTTGGCGTTTCATCAATAAGTTCCATTAATGATTTTCCTTTTAAAGTTCCATTAGCAACAGTGCTTACATCGCCTTCTACTGTAGACAATTCCCAACTTTCGCCTGTAATTTTAGAAACAATTGGTTTATTAAAAACTGTTTTTAGTTTTTCTCCTCCCCAGATTCTTTCTTTCAAAATAGGTTCAAACTGCAATGGATATAATTTTGGCTTCATAAATATGTTTTTTTTTGGCTAATATCTTTATTAATTAGACACCGGTATAATACTCTTTTTTAATTTTATAATACTAATTCTTTAATAGTCTCAAGTGCTTTCGGAATATGTTTTGCAGCATTCATACTGTCAAAAATCAAAATAACAACGCCATTTCTATCAATAACGTATGTTACTCTACCAGGCAAAAGACCAAACAAGGTGTCACGAACCCCAAAAAGGTGTCGTATTCTTTTATCCTGATCAGATAACAATATAAAAGGCAGTTTATGTTTCTTGGCAAATTTTTGATGTGATTTTATGCCATCACTACTTATACCAATTACCTCAGCGCCTAATTCTTTAAAATCTTCGTATTGATCCCTAAAACTACAAGCTTCAGTAATACAACCCGGTGTATTGTCTTTTGGATAAAAATAAATCACGAGTGGTTTTCTGCCTAAAACACTTTGGCTCTCAAAAACTTCTCCATGACTATCTTTTGCAGTAAAATTCGGAACTATATCTCCTATTTTTAATGACATTTATTATTCTCCTTTATAAGTTACAAAATTACGGTCCGTTTCATTCAAAACGATTTCTAAATCAAAATCGGGCTGAATTCTTTTTCTAATTTTATTCCATATCACAACTACAATATTTTCAGCAGTTGGATTTAAATCTTGAAATTCCGGAACATCCAGATTCAGATTTTTGTGATCAAACGGTATTTCTACTTCTTCACGTATAATATCCGCCAATACTTTCACATCTAAAACAAAACCAGTTTCTGGGTCAATTTTTCCTGTAACACTTACTGTTAAACCATAATTATGACCGTGAAAATTAGGATTATTACATTTTCCAAAAACAGCATCGTTTTTCTCAAATGTCCAATCTTTTCTGTACAATCGATGTGCAGCATTAAAATGTGCTTTTCTTGATATGGTTACTTTCATTTAGGTTTTTCGGTTAGTATGGTTTTATATTTTATGGTCTTCCAAATAATGATAAAATTCATCAAAAATTATTTTGAACCAAACGGTATAAATCTCAGGTTGTTTTTCAATATCATTTTTTACATCTTCAATCTTCATCCATTTCCAGGCTTCAACCTCATCAAAATTTATATTTGGATTATCATTATAATATCCAATCATAACATGATCCAGTTCATGCTCAGTAAGACCATTATCAAAAGGAGCTTTATAAATAAAATGAAAGAGTTCCTTCAATTCTGTTTTAAAACCCATTTCTTCAAACAATCGTCTACTTCCCGCTTCAACATTTGTCTCTCCTTCACGCTGATGGCTACAGCAAGTATTTGTCCAGAGTAAAGGTGAGTGGTATTTTTGATGAGCGCGCTGTTGTAGCATTATTTCGTTTTTACTATTTAAAATAAAAACCGAAAAAGCGCGATGTAAAAGTGCTTTTTCATGCGCTTCTAATTTTGGCATTAAGCCAATTTGCTCATCATTTTGATTAACTAATATTACGTTTTCTTCTATCATTAGGGCGTTTTGTACAAACAAAAATACGAAAAAAGAAATGGCTTGAAAATCTTAGAAAAGATTGTGAAAAGTTTAACGAGCATTGCATTTTACACAAAACTGATTTACAAACAATTACATTTCAATTATTCTATAAAAACCTTTAAAAATAAGGCATAAAAACTACAACCATCTTTTTTTCGTAAATACAAAAAGTTAAAACATACTTAAATAAATCTGAATTGTAAAGTACACGACATTTCAAGGTAAAATGTAATTGTATCTTTGAAATACCGAATTAAAGCACACAAAAACAATGAAAACAAAAACTAAAATCTTAAGCCTTTGCTTTCTAATTCCGCTTTTCATTTTACAGGCATGTGGACAAAGCACAAAAAAACAAAATACGAAAACAGAAACAGCGGTCATGGAAAACAAAATCTCTAAACCCGGAAATCCTTATTATTCGAATACAGACACAACCAAACTAAAGGTGAGTAATGCCGAATGGAAAAAAGTTTTACCTGAAGATGTTTACGCTGTAATGCGAGAAGCTGATACTGAAAGACCTTTTACTGGAAAATACTGGAAAACAGACGAAAAAGGAACTTATTACTGCGCATCATGCGGCAATAAGCTTTTTAGATCCGGAGCCAAGTTTGCAAGCAGTTGCGGATGGCCAAGTTTTTTTGAACAGGACAATAAAAACAGTGTTGTTTATAAAAACGATAATTCTCTTGGAATGGAAAGAATCGAAGCACTTTGCGGTCGTTGTGGCGGACATTTAGGTCATTTATTTGATGACGGACCTCCACCAACCGGAAAACGCTATTGTATGAATTCGATTGCCCTTGATTTTATTCCTGATAACAAATAACAAAGACATGAAAAATATAATCCTAATTTGCCTTTTTACCCTATCCTTAAATGGATTTGCACAAAACAAAAAAGCTTCAAACTTTGAAACTATTACGCTTGGCGGAGGTTGTTATTGGTGCGTAGAAGCTGTTTATGAAAATCTCGACGGAGTAAAATCTGTTGTTTCAGGATTCTCAGGAGGAAAAGTTGCAAATCCTACTTATGAAGAAGTTTGCACCGGAACAACCGGTCATGCCGAAGTGGTTCAAATTACCTATGATAAAAACGTAACAGATATTAATGAAATTTTCAAAGTTTTCTTCACTGTTCACGATCCAACAACGCTAAACAGACAAGGTGCAGATGTTGGAACTCAATATCGCTCTGTGATTTTTTATAAAAATGAAGAACAAAAAATGGCTGCTCAAAGTATTATAGCCGAACTTAATAAAGCAAAAGTCTACAACAGTCCGATTGTAACCAAAGTTGAACCTTTTAAAGCTTTCTATAAAGCCGAAGATTATCATCAGAATTATTATGTGAACAATAAAAACCAGCCGTATTGCAAAATGGTAATTCATCCTAAAATAGAAAAATTTGAAAAAGTCTTTAAAGACAAACTCAAAAAGAAATAATTATTAATTCAATCAAAGACCGCTCATTTTCATGAGCGGTCTTTTTTTTTGCCACTAATTGTACTAATTCTCACGAATTATTATTTTATTTTTTTTTACCACAGATTAAAGGATTCTATGGATTTTAAATCTGTGAAAATCTTCTAATCTGTGGCAAAAAACATTCCCGCTTTTAGAGAATAAAAATTAGTGAGAATTAGTGCAATTCGTGGCAAACTTTTTCCTCTAAAATCAATTCATATTTTTTTGTAATTTGCATGAACCAAAAAAACAAAACCTATCATCAAAAACCACAAAAAATGAAGCAATTATTCTTATTCTTTGTTTTCTTACTTACTATCAATCAAGTTCATTCGCAAGAAAACCTTCCAACAGATTATCTTTCAAAAGAATTCCACAAAGGCCGCAGAGAAGCCTTTAGAAACCTTATGCCCGCAAATTCTGTAGCAATAATTTTTTCTTATCCTGAAAGAGTTTTTTCAAAAGACATTAATTATAATTATCATCAAAATCCAGATTTGTATTACTTAACCGGATACAAAGAACCGGATGCTGTTTTATTAATTTTTAAAGAAACTCAAGGAACAGAGCAAACTTATAATGAAGCTTTTTTTGTTAGAGAAAGAAATGCAGACAAAGAAATGTGGACAGGAAGACGCTTAGGAATTGAAGGAGCAAAATCAAAACTAGGATTTTCAACCGTTTACAACGGAAAAGATTTTAAGGATTTTGCAATCGATTTTAAGAAATTCAACAAAATCATTTACGACAAAATTCCAACAGATATAAGAAACAACGAAACTGGTTTTGACCTTTTTGGATTATTACAAACTTTTAAAACCAAAGCCGGAATAACAAAAGAAGACAATGTTTCGTTAGAACATTTCAGATCAATCACTTGCACACTCAGAGAAATCAAAACTCCCGAAGAAATGGTTTTAATGCGTAAATCTGTTCAACTTTCATGTATTGCCCACAACGAAGTAATGAAAGCTGTTGGACCAGATATGAGCGAAAATGAGGCTGACGGAATTCATGCTTACATCCACAGAAGATATGGTGCCGAAGGCGAAGGTTATCCGCCAATTGTTGGCGCCGGAGCAAATGGCTGTATTTTACATTACGGAGAAAACAACAGTACAAAAATTGACAATCAATTATTATTAATGGATGTTGGTTCTGAATATCACGGCTATTCTGCCGATGTTACCAGAACAGTTCCTGCAAACGGAAAATTTACTGAAGAACAAAAAGCCATTTACCAATTGGTTTATGATGCTCAGGAAGCCGTTTTCAAAATCTGTAAAGAAGGAACACCTCTTGTCGATTTAAACAATACCGCCAAAGAAGTTTTAGCCGATGGTTTAATAAAACTAGGAATCATTAGAGATCCTAAAGATGTTAGATTATACTACCCACACGGATGTTCTCATTTTCTTGGACTAGACGTTCATGACAAAGGAAACTTTAAAGACTCAGAAAGCCTCTTAAAGGAAAACATGATCCTTACAGTTGAACCAGGAATTTATATTCCGGCAAATAGTAAATGTGATAAAAAATGGTGGAATATTGGTGTTCGAATCGAAGATGATATTGCTATTAAAAAAGATTCATATGAAAACTTGTCAGCAGAATCTCCAAGAAAATGGCAAGATGTTGAAAAGCTGGCCGCACAGAAAAGCACATTTAATGAAATGAAATTCCCAAAGATATAAATTCGGAAAAGTTTTCAAAGACAAACTGAAAACAGAAACTAAAAGCAATTATAAAACCATTAGTAAATAAAAATATTTACTAATGGTTTTTATCTTATAATTTCAGGAATATTCAGATTAAAATAAACACAAATAACTAACAACAAATGTGTTATAAACAAAAACAACGCTGATAATTTAATTTTAAAACATTCTACATCTCTTTTTTTCGTAAATTAGTAGCCCCAAAAAAGAAGCCATTTATCGCACTTCAATTTTCAAAACTATTGAAGGTAAGCCGAAAAAAAGCAACGGATTCTAACAGCTATGGGGGATCAACATTACCACACGATCTCGATTGAAAATAAAATACTATATTAAAAATTCAGCGAGTAAAGCATACCAAAATCCAAGGATCTCACAACTGCAAAAATGAATGCCTGGTTTTCTAGTTAAATATCATAACTGTAATTTTCCAAATCAGGAAAAAATCACCTTTTCGTATTAATTAAAAAAATGTATTGTAAAAGAACTTTATCTTTTTCATAAAACTCAACCATGATAAAGTTCTCAAAAGCAATAAACAATTCTGCAAAAATTTAATCAATTAAAAAGAAATGAAATGAAAACAATTAAAAAGAATTTGATGTCTATATTCATACTATTACTTTTACTATTAAGTGTGAATATCTATGCGCAAGACCCTTTAAAAGTAGCACCTAACGCGTATAAAAAAGTACTTCTTGAGAATGAAAGAGTAAGAGTAATGCAAGTTGAGATTACTCCGGGAGAAACAATTCCATGGCATAGCCATCCTGATCACACCATCTATGCATTGACTAGTGGAAAAATTGAAATAACCGATAAAGGCAAAGCTCCTGTTATTATGGACATTAAAGCCGGGGAGTCCATGTACATACCTGCGGTTACACATATGGCAAAAAATTTAGGAGATACAACTGTAAGTTTGGTTGTAACAGAAATTAAACCTAGAGCTAAAAAATAGAACATTACAGGTATCTCAACCTTTTTAATTTAACTCAAAGTAACAACCTGAATTCAAGTTGTTACTTTTTTTTAATTTTAATGGCATCTTTAAAATGAAGCCAATATATTTTCCGTTCTTTGTAACCTCAAAAAATTAAAAATGAAAGCACTTACCTTCTCTTCTTTTGGGAATTCAGATGTTTTAGAATATATCGAAATCCCAAATCCTCAACTAAAAAGCGATGAGATTTTAGTCGAAATGAAAGCCATCGGATTAAATTTTGCAGATGTTTACAGACGAAAAGGAAATTATCACCTAAAAGGAAATCCACCTTTTATAGCTGGTTACGAAGGTGCCGGAATTGTTGTCGATGCAAATAATCATCCCGAGTATAAAATTGGAGATCGTGTGGCTTTCGCCGATGTTCCTTTCGCAAATGCTGAATTGGTTGCGGTTAATACAAACCATGTTCTTCCGTTACCCGAAGCTATTTCTTTCGAAACTGCTGCTTCTATTTTACTGCAAGGCTTAACAGCACATTATTTAGCAACAGACAGTCATAAAACTCAAAAAGGCGAAACCGTTTTAATTCATGCAGTTGCAGGTGGAGTTGGTCAGATTTTAACTCAAATCAGCAAATTATTAGGCGCGAATGTTATCGGTTTAACCTCATCATCAGACAAAGCAAAAGTTGCCTACGAACAAGGAGCAGATCACGTTTTTTTATATAACGAAGATTGGAAATCTGACATTTTCAAAATGATTCCGAAAGGTGTTGATGTTGTTTACGACAGTGTCGGAAGCACATTAAAAGACAGTTTTGAAGTCACAAAAGAATGCGGTCAGGTTGTTTTCTTCGGAATGGCAGGCGGCGATCCAGAGTTTGTAGACCCAAGAATGCTAATGGACGGATCTAAAACTTTAACCGGAGGCGATTTATGGAGTTATTTAAACTCAAAAGAAGAAAGAATCAAAAGAGCCAATCAATTATTCAACTGGATCATCGAAGGCAAAATAACGCTTGCAACACCAACTTCTTTCAAATTATCTGAAGGAAAACTGGCACACGATTATCTCGAAAGCCGAAAAAGCACAGGAAAAATAATTTTGATTCCTTAAATAATAATCTAGGCATGCCACCAATATAAAAAGGGGCTGACTATTGCAATCGCTTAGTCGCCCCTTTTTATATTGCTGTCGGGCTATCCGCGCTACTTCGGTAGCCTGCTCCTATCCCTCACGCGTAAACAGTTTTCAGTTTTCAGCCTCAGTTTTCACCACAATCTTGTAATTTCAAGCAACGAGAAATCACATAAAATCCGTTTTCATCCGCGTTTTCGCTTAGCGAATCCGTTTTATCCGCGTACTTTCTTTGCGCTAAAACTCAACCCAATTTACAACTGATTAATCTCAATCTTTGTTAACTCAGACAATTCTAAAATTCTGTCTACATCATTTTTATTTGCTACAAAAAACAAATAATTATCTCCGTGTGTATCATAAGTCATTAACTCAAGATCACGTTTCTCTAAAGCCGATTGGATATAAGGAAACAAATCATGACTATAAGTTTCTTCCGGATATTCAAAATTAAGATCTTCGCCAATCATTTCTGAGATAAAATATTCAGCATCTTCCGGATCAAACTTCCAATCGCTGTCCCAACAATCTATACTTTCAAAAAAGCTCCAATGATTTTCAACTATCGCGTGATATTCTTTTGATTCTTTTTTAAAATTCGTCAAAAGCTTTTTTGATTGTTTCCGGATCAATTTTTCATCGACATTTCCTCTCGAAACCAGCTTTATAAATTCTTCAAAAGTTTCCTGCGTTACCTCAATTTCTTCTGGCAATAAATTATCTTGCGAAGGAAGTTCAATACCATCAGGTAACTCGATTTCCAGATATTGACAAATACCTTGTAAAACCCTTTCGAATTCTTTAAAACCTATTTTCTGAACATCATTTTTTGGATCATTAATGTCAACATATTCCGTATCAAGTATTCCTCTGGTATAATCCAGAAAATAACTATTATTATACAAAATCCTAAAATCATTAGTTTCTAAACTGTTTGTACAACAAAAGAAAATGATAAAATTATGCAAAACATGTTTTAAATGCTTTTTCATTTCCGGAGTTGGTGGCTCTGTATAAAACTGAATATGAATATAATCGTATTCTAATTCCTGAAGTATTTGTTCTTCAGAAATTGGTCCGATATTCATCTTTTTATATACTTCATTTAAAACTTCATAGGCATTTTTAAAACCGCTTTTCTCAATTTCATTTCTGCCTTCTTCATGATCAAATGATGTAGGAAACGAATAAAAAGTCACAGAAACAGTATCATGAATTCCTTTCATTTTAAAATCAAGACTATTTATTTCATTATACAAATAAGAATAAATAGAATTCACAACATCAAAAGATATTATTGATTTTGGATCGTTATTTCTGCCAAAGAAATTAGAAAAGAAGTCTTTTATCAAAATATATTATTTTAAAGTTTCTGCAATCATCAAAGCGCATTTTTCGCCATCAATTGCTGCAGAAATAATTCCACCTGCATATCCGGCACCTTCGCCGCAAGGATACAAACCTTTTATTTGTAAATGCTCATAAGTTATAGGATCTCTCGGAATTCGAACCGGAGATGAAGTTCTGCTTTCCGGAGCATGCAAAATAGCTTCATTGGTTAAATAACCACGCATAGATTTTCCGAATTCTTTAAATCCTTCACGTAAAATCTGTGATAAGAAACCAGGAAAAACCTGTCCCATTTCTACCGAAGTTGTTCCCGGAACATAAGAAGTTTTAGGAATATCGGCAGAAACTTTATTTTGTGTAAAATCGAGCATTCGTTGCGCGGGAACTTTTTGAGTTTCCCCCGCCAAATGCCACGCTTTTTGTTCAATACTTTTTTGGAATTCAACTCCGGCCAAAGCACCGAATTTTGCAAAGGGTTTAAAATCTTCTAATTTTAATTCGATTACTATTCCTGAATTTGCCGTAGCCTGATCACGTTTAGATGGCGACCAGCCGTTTGTAACCACTTCACCCGGACTTGTAGCGCAAGGTGCAATTACTCCACCCGGACACATACAGAACGAATACATTCCGCGACCATTCACTTGTTTCACTATAGAATACGGCGCAGGAGGTAAATGCTCTCCCCGATAATCACAACTGTATTGAATACTATCTATTAATTGTTGTGAATGTTCAGCACGAACGCCCAAAGCAAAAGGTTTTGCTTCTATAAAAATTTTCTTTTTATCTAATAATTCAAAAATATCTCTAGCTGAATGTCCAGTTGCTAATATTAATTTATTAGCAAGAATCTTGTCTCCGTTTTGAGTTACAATTCCTTCAACTTCATTATTTTTTACCAAAATATCCATTACTCGGGTATCAAATAAAACCTGACCTCCAAATTCGATAATTTTATTTCGAATATCTTCAATGATCTTAGGTAATTTATTAGTTCCGATATGTGGATGCGCTTCTATCAAAATATCTTCAGAAGCTCCAAAAGCAACTAAAAGTTCTAAAATTCTGGTTACATCGCCACGCTTTTTAGAACGTGTATATAATTTCCCATCAGAATAAGTTCCTGCTCCACCTTCACCAAAGCAATAATTAGAATCTTCGTTAACCAAATGATCTACATTGATTGCTTTTAGATCACGTCGGCGTCCACGAACATCTTTTCCGCGTTCGATTACAATTGGCTTTAAACCTAATTCTATCAATTGCAAAGCCGCAAAAAGTCCAGCCGGACCTGCTCCAACTACAATTACTTCTTGTGCCGAAGAAACGTCCTTATATATAGGTAGCCCAATTTTAGTTTCCTGAAAAGGTTCTCCCTGCAAATAGATAATAACTTTCAAATTGATTTTGATCGCTTTTTGACGCGCATCAATAGATCGTTTTAGAATCGAAACATGTTGAATTTCCTTAGGAGAAACCTTTATTTGTTTAGACAAATAGTCTTTTAGCAGCAACTCGTTTGCAGCTATTTCTGGAGTTACCTGAAGTAAAAGTTCTCTTGGCATTTTGTTTTATTTATTCAATTAGCTTTTCTATTTATGAAAAGAACATGCAAAAATAACATTTTGAAATGAGATTATATCTCTACTGTAAAATTTGCACGCAGATTTACACAGATATAAGCAGATTTTATACCTTACCTATCTTTACAAACAATCTTTACACTCTATGTTTTTTTTGCCATAGATTATTATGATTAAAAAGATTTCTTTTAAAAACAGTTAGACGCACTGCAGTGCGTCTCTACAGAAAAAACTCAGAACCTCAGAACCTTTTTTTCAAAATAGACTTTGTACCTTTGCTCCTCTCAACCTTTGCACCTTAAAAAAAGAATGTCTAGAAAAATAAAACTAATTTGGGATTTTCGTGGTCCTGCATCAGCAAAAACAGCCGAACATCACGAAATTCATTTGAAAGAATATATTGTGATTGAAAAACTTCCGCTAAATATTACAGGTTTTAAAATCATAAACGATATGCACGCAATCGCTTTTATGGTTGTCACCGATGAAAATATGATTCCGGTAAGAGATGCTTTGAAACCACATCGGGGGGAAATCTTTGAAGGGTAATTAGTCGCAGTTCTCAGTGGCAGTCTACAGTTTTAACCGAGACTTTAAAACTTATTAATCACAGTTTACAGCCCTACTAACTGAGACTGTAAACTGCGACTGTAAACTTTTTTAATTCGCTACTTCGCTAATAAATTTAATTCGCATTAAGCGCAATTCATCAATATCATAATCACCATCGAATTCTTTAAGTGCGTCTTCGATTTTATCTGATTCTGATTCCATGAAATAATCGTGAATTTCTTCTTGTTGATCATCATCGAGCATATCATCAACCCAATATTTGATATTCAGTTTTGTACCAGAATAAACAATCTGTTCCATTTCTTTTATCAAAGCATCCATGGTTAAACCTTTTGCAGAAGCAATATCATTCAATGATAATTTTCGGTCTATATTTTGAATGATATATAATTTATTCGCAGAATTCACTCCTGTAGATTTCACTACTAAATCGTCTGGACGGATGATATCGTTATCTTCTACATAACGACTGATTAAGGCTACAAACTCTCCACCATATTTTTTTGCTTTACCTTCTCCAACACCGTGAATATTGTATAATTCGGTTAAAGTCATTGGATATTTTAAAGCCATATCTTCAAGAGAAGGATCCTGAAAAACCACAAACGGAGGAACTCCCAGTTTTTTTGCTACTTTTTTACGCAATTCACGCAACATACCCATTAAAACTTCATCAGCAGTTCCTGATGACTTAGCTGCTGTTACAATTGCTTCATCTTCAGATTCATTATATTCATGATCTTCAGACATCATAAATGAAACTGGTTTTTTAATGAAGTTTAAACCTGTCTTAGTGATTTTCACCACACCATAAGTTTCAATATCTTTAGACAAATAACCTGCAAC